>JAWLEH010000125.1:0-9302 GCA_041686215.1 Balneolaceae bacterium
TTCCGGCGGTTTAGAATCCGCATGGACAAAATAGAGGATTGATCCGTTTGCGCTGTCTGCTCCCGTGTTCATCTGAACAGCCCGGCCCTTGGAAGGCGCCATCAAGCTGCCCGTACATTGCACCCATGGACCCCGACAGAGTTGAAGAGCAGCTTAGCAGAGGTGCGAATGAGTATCTCGAAGACACCACCGATTACTATCCCGACGAAGATGAAGTAGAAGTAACACGGCTCATCAGCTGGTTCAGAGGGGATTTTGGCGGGGTTGATGGTGCCATAGAAATGATCAAATCGCACGGAGTTATTCCGGAAGACGCCGACCCATCAGTCAGCTACAAAGAATACGACTGGACACTGGAGCTCGGTAATTACAAGGAGTTGTGATTTTTCTTTTTTTGTGTGTTAAATAGATGTCTTTCTATTCTGCCACCAATGCGCAAAGGCATCAAGGCTAAACCTTAACTTCGTATCTGATCGGGCAGAAGAAGTATCGTTGTATCTATAGAGGATTCTTACAAATTGAGTCTGCACATCTATTTTATGTTTTCTTGAGACATGTTTTGCTCCGTTTTATTGAGAAGATCCGGCACCAGCTTTTCCGAAAAACCTGAGACAAAACACCAGACGATTAAAAGGGCAGCATTTCTGTCGCCGCTGAATGAGTCAGTACTCTCTGTACTAAAATCCGGGAAAAATATCCCGGTCAGAATACCCGACTCAAAAGCGTAAAAAAGAAGCAGGCCGCTTATCATTCCAATTAGTGCTCTCGATAATAGATAATCAAAGCGGTGGATCACTTTTAAATCAGAGATCGAGCTAATTTCTATACGATTTTTCAAACTTATTAGCATGCTGAAAGAAGTACCCATCCAGCCGGCTGCCATGGCAGTCACGATAAAATCACCTCTCTCATCGGGTGTAACCGATAGTAAGTCAGCAATGAATGGTACCTGATCAATCATGAAAAACATAAATATTGAAACGATAAAAAGAATGCTGGTTCTGATGCGTGTCTTCGTCGTATAATCCTTTCCAAGTTCTTCAACATCATACGCCCAGTGCAAATCTTTGTATAATCTGCTGAGCAGACTCTGTTTCTGCTCTTCGTCCAATTCACCGAATTCAGAATCATAAAACCTCCAGGAATCTTCGCGAAGCCTTCTCTTTGCATGCAAAAGCTTCACTTTGATCTCTAAATCCAATTCGGATGGGGTATAGATGGGAACCAGAAACTGCTCTATATGATTGGCATTGTCCCAGCTATTCGGGAGTTCAAAAAATGTATCTATCTTTTCAACTAAAGGTGCAAACTGTTTAATCCGCTCCTCTTCAAGTTTGATTTTTTCATACGTCGTATGCAGATCAACGTATCGCTGTTCGAGAAGCTGTGATTCCGCCTTTCCACTTCGGCTAAAAGGCAGAATTTTTGATAAAAGCTGGTTTTTCATTTTACTCCGATTATCATGATACCCGTTATTCGTTTAATTTACGCTGGCAATGCTCTCTTCGAGGAGCATAAAGCTAAAAACCTGAGTTCGATTCTTAATCAATTTCATTTATTCGGTACGAAGTCTCCCCTAAAAAGGGGGAGATATCTCCGAAGGAGTGCCTTCGGCAAGAGGGGTGTTCATCGGTTTTTCCGCTGATCTGTTGAACATCCCCCTGTATTCCCCTTTTTTCGCCGTGGGCATCCCCCGGGAAAGGGGGACTTTTGATTTCATTAATTGAGAATCGAACTCAGGTTAAAAGGGAAATACCTATATCGATTTGGCGTTTTTGTAAGCAAGATGTCAAAAAGCCCGTTCATCCAATCAGTTCAAACAATGGTCTTGTAGAGGTATTGCAAAGTAATATCATCGGTGGTATAGTGCCGTCTCTCACCAGCGGGTTTAATAAACTTTGAAATCAAAATCATCGCCCCGGGCCTGCCTACCGGTTTATAAAATTAATAGTGTGCAGACAGAGCCGGAGGCTTAATAATTATGAAATAAGATGGCCATTTTGAAAAAACTGAATCTATGCCGGCAACTACATCCTGTCAATGATGATTCTCGGGGGCGATTCCCCTTTGGCAAACACTCCTGCACCCCGGACAAAAACAGCATAAATATACTCGCCGACTTTGGCCCCGGGTGCTAACGGTCGCATGAGTGAATCTCCGTCCGCAACCTCAAAGTCACTTCCTCCAAAGAGGCTCTCATCAAACTGAAATAAGATATCGGACCCCTCTGCCGTCCAGCTGACCCTGTCATTTTTTTTCGCGACAATAGTGCTTTTCGTCTCATCGTTTTTGTAAACCACTCTCCACTCTTCGTCAACCACCTTCACAACCAGTTCATGGAGAACAGATTGATTATCCTCAGACGGTGACTGCGCAAATAGCAGATTAAAAACAGGAAACAGTACGAGTACCGATACAAATGCAATAATTGATTTTATCTTCATAAAATCCTCCTTATCAGGCTTGGTTTTGGTTGATGTGTGTACATACATTCTTTCTATTCAGCGAGGCTCCGTTTCTAAAATCTCCTGAAAACGCGGATCTCTTATCAGCTCCTGAAGTTCAGGTTGATTTACAATGTCGGATCTCGAATAGCCGGCATCCACCGCACTTTTAATCCAGAACAGGGCTTCCGGCCTGTCACCCACCTGTTCAAATACGCTTCCAGCCAGGTACATAATTGTGGCACTTTCGGGGTCATATTCAAGTGCCTGCTCAGCATATCTTCTTGCTTGGTTGTTGTTTCCGAGCCGGGCCTCATATCCGGCCATGTCTATAATGACGTCCGGATTGTTCGGATTGATTTCGTTCTGCTCTATTGCCAGCTCAAGAGCACGTTCGTAGACAGAAAACGACTGGCTCCGTTTGCCGGGAGACCAGTAGTAGGCGCTTGCCAGGTTTCCCCACAGAACGTAGTTACCATCGTTTATCTCGAGAGCCGTTTCATACATGTTGGCCGATTCCGGATACCTTCCTTCTATATAATAGAGTGTACCGAGGTTTGAAGCTGCACTATAAGTTTTTTCGAGGTCAAGGGATTTCTCATACATGACCCGAGCTTCTTCAAGCTGTTCAGTAAAATAGTGCATGCTGCCAAGGTTCATATAGCCACGGTAATTATCGGGGGTGACCTCTATCACGCGCCTGAATTGCTCTTTCGCTTTATCATAGTTGCTGTTCCTGAAATAAAAAGCCCCGAGATTGTTGTACCCTGCCCAGTAGTCCGGTTTTAGAGAAATGGCGCGTTTATAGGTTGATTCAGCCTCTTCGTAGTCCCCGGTATACTCGTATGCTTCAGCCAGCCCCAGGTAAGCATCAGCACTGGTTGGATCGCTTGACAGGGCGTCATTAAAATATTGTACTGCCTCCTCGTAGTTTCCTGTTCCTGAACTGATCATTCCCCTTGTAATATTCACCTGCAGGAGATTTTTATTCAGGTCATAGGCAATTTTACTCTCCTCAACTGCCCGGTCAATCCAAGACCGCTCTCTCGTGTTTTCATACTTGCTCCAGTATGCCTGTCCCAGCCCGGCGTGTGCAAGTGCAAAATCGTTATCTATCGCCACAGCTTCACTGAAAGCTTCGATGGCGTTGTCGATATTTTCTGATTTTTGCTCATATTTTTGAAGATAGCCGAGACCCTGAACATAGAGTTCAAATGCAGCCGGCACCCGGGTGTTGCCTTCATTTATTACCCCGATTGCCTCCTGATTCAGTTCAAGGTTCAGCATTGCCAAAAGGTTTTCTACCGATTTGTCATGCAGCTCCAGCACCTCGGAAGCATCAACATCCACAACCGCCGAATTTATCTGCCGGAGATTTTTTGAATCAATGAGCGTAATTGTCAGCCGAAGACGATCACTAATAGGCTGTAGACTTCCGGCAATAGCATAGTTCACACCAAACATCCGGTTGGCTTCACCGGCGCTCGTGATGCTATGACTTCTCAACTCTCCGGGCGGCACCACCCAGAGATCGGTCTGGAACTGCTCCAGCCGGGAGAGCTGGCTCGTTATCGTCTCAACAAGACCGTCGGCAAATACCTGGCGACCGGGGTCAGCCCCAATGTTCGAAAAGGGGAGAACCGCCACATGAATAAATTCCGGGCCGGGCGCAGCGGAATTGGGTTGAAGCAGGCCTGAATTCCTGAAGAGCAGAAAAAAAGCTGCGAATATTATGACGAGAGCTCCCGCTCCAAAAAGCAGTTTACGGGCGTGAAAAGCAGACCTGCCGGAACTGCGCTTCTCCGATTTATCTGGCGACTTTCTATCGCCTGTTGTCGCATAACCGGCAATCTCATTCAGCTCTTCAAGCAGTTCAGTTGCTGATGGGTACCTGTTCTCTGTCTCTTTTGAGAGGCAGCGTCCGATCACGCTGATGAACTGTGCAGGCAGCTGATACTCCTCCGCTTCCAGGGAAGGCGGATCTGTGTTCATAATCGAATACATAATGGAGTGTTCATAGTCCCCGCCAAACGGCAGGCGTCCCGTCACCATCTGGTAAAGCACCACCCCAAAAGACCAAATATCTGATTGCTTATCCACCCCTTCACCCCGAATTTGTTCAGGCGACATATAGGAGATTGTACCGAGCGTGGATCCGGCACGGGTGATCTCTTCCACGCCGGCCGTTTTTGCCAGTCCGAAATCCAGGATTTTAACCTCTCCTTTTTCGGTTACCATGATATTTGCCGGCTTGATATCGCGGTGAATCACTTCTTTCTGATGGGCCGCATCCAGGCCCCTGGCAATCTGAATCGCATAGTCCAGGATTTGTTCAGATCTTGTTTTATGCTCTCTTTGTTTCCCGGTGTTCACCAGGCCGTTTGCCGGCAGACCGGTTTGATGATCGGCCTTGCTCATAAGGGCCTCACCAAGATTTACGCCGTCCACATATTCCATTACGATAAACCGGTCGCCCTGGTCATCTTCTTCTATTCCGTAGATCTGGCAAATATTGGAATGATTGATTTGCGCGATCGACTGGGCTTCCTGCAAAAACCGTTTTTGTGATTCCGCATCAACGGTGGATGCTCCCGGTAAAAACTTCAGAGCCACATCCCGGCTGAGCTTTGTATCGCGAGCTTTATACACCACACCCATACCGCCCGCACCGATTTTCCCGGTTATGGTATAGTGAGATATGGTTCTGTCAGTCAAATCCATTACTCAAATTTTTTACCGGTTATCATTGTAAATTTGCTCACACCTATATCCTGGCTTGTTATTGCCGTAGCGGATTTCGATCGGTTTTCGAGGGCCATTTTCCATCTGTAGAGATCTCCCAGCGTATGATGTAGCCTTCCCAGAAAAGAGTTGAACAATCCCTCTTTTTCGTAGTAATCAATCGAAGCGGCATCATCCCACATCGTAAGGGAGATCATTTCACCGGCATGACCGGAATTATCCAGTAAAAATGCAAACCGGCATCCGTTTACCGATTCCAGTTCCGGCAGGATTTCGTTGTAGTATATTTTTTTGAACTCCTCTGCCCGGCCCGGTTTAACTTTCAGTGAAAGAATTCTCAGATAGCTGGTCTTTGCCGCAAGGTGTGGCGGAAAGTGATCCTGTTTTCCGGAAATTGCAAACGATTTCACTTCGGGTTCAGATTCCACCGGAATGTATTCTACGGTATCGTCTCTGGAGAGCTGAATTTTCCACTCATCACCTTCTTCAAATGTATGCTCAACTTCCCTCAGATTTTTCCGGTATTCACCTGAGAGCACATAATTTTCCGCATCGTTATCACTGTGCCAAAGTGTTAAAGAGATATATTTGGAAGGTTGGTCCTGACGCTGCATCAGCCCGGCAAAAATGCATCCGCGCGTATTTTCAAGAGCTGGAATAATCTTTTCGGCGTAAAGATGTTCCAGGCTCAGGTCATCACCTTTCTTAACGGCCGCTTCTACCATTCGTAAGTGCATGCTCCTCCTCCTGTCCGGTTTCAGTTCTTTTTAGGGCCAGGGCGGTAACATCATCGAAAAGCTGTGCCTTTCCGCAGTAGTCCATGCACATATCAACCACATGCCTGATGAGGCTGTCAGGCGACTCGCCATGCATTTGTGCATGTTGAAGCAATTCAAATAAAGGCTCCTCACCCAGTAGTTTATCTTCCACGTTGGATACGTCGGTAACGCCATCTGAAAAAATAAACAGAAGATCTCCTTCATCGAGGCGTATCGTTTCCTCTTCATACTCCATTCCCTCCATCATCCCCAGCGGTAACCCTCCTGTTTTCAGCCTAAGGTGGGTGCCGTTTTTTTTCATCAAAAACGGATAGTCATGACCTGCGCTTGAATAGTGAATTGTGTGGGCGGATGTATCCAGAATGGCGAGAAAAAGGGTGGCAAATTTATCGGCATTTGTGCTTTGGTAAAGCTGCCTGTTGGCATTTTTAAGAATTTCCCCCGGCTTCACCAGGTGGTAGGTCTGTCCGTGAAGAATAGCCTGCAGGTTTGTCATCAGCAATGACGCCGGCAGGCCCTTTCCGCTGATATCCCCCAGGCACAGTGCCCAGCGGTTTTCATCCATTCGGATATAGTCAAAATAATCGCCGCCAACCTCCCTGGCGGTTACATTTTTCCCCGCTACAGAGTAACCGTCGATTTGAGGTGCGACCATTGGCAGCATCTTTTTCTGAATGGATGAAGCCAGTTCAAGCTCCTTCCGCATAAACTGGTACGCCTGTTGCTCCTCATAAAACCGTGCATTTTCGACTACCTGGGCAGACTGAGCCGATATGATGGATAGAAGCCGCTGATCAGACTCTGAAAAACCCGAAGCGTCCTCACCTCGTTTATTGTAGATGGTAAGAATTCCGATCAGTTTTGACCTTGCCATCAGGGGGGCACTCAACAGGCACCGGATAGAGTTATCCCACTCTACATTTCGAAACCTGGAATCATTTTCAGGTTCGTTGATCAGAAGTGGTTTTTTGTTGATCTGCATCCACCCCAGGAGATTTTGATTCAGGTGCAGGGGGGAGTGCTCGCTCGTGGCAACCATGCTTCTGACAAGCGTGTGTGTGGGATTGGCCTGGTCTTCGTCAATAAGCGTGATATCTCCCTGCTCAGCTCCAAGTGCCCTAATCGACTTACCGATGATAGACCGCATAATTTTTTCACTATCCAGACTGCCTCCGATGGCCAGGGCAAGGTCGTTCAGGATTGCAAGTTCATCCACAGCTCTCCGAAGACGCCTGTTTTCTTCTTCAAGGCGTTTCAGTTCGTCGGTCAGCATATTATAGGAATTGTTTTGTTTCATGAGCCTGCTATAAAGTCATCATGCAGTTTGTAAACCAACTCCACGAATCTATTGATGATCCATTTGAGGAGTGAAATACATTAGTACCGTGTGCAAAGTTTTAAATCTTCGAAAGATTCAGGGAAGATCTATCATAATATGATTTATTTTTTTAAACCGGAACAGGCTCTACTACATTAATCTTTAACACAAAACTTATTTAATAAATTATCTTTTAAGCTATTTTATTGTAAAAGTTAGATCTGTACTATCATATGACTTTTCACACGAATGTTTACACTTTTCGCTCAAATGGCCGATTGATAATACTTTATATACGATAAAGAGTACTCTGCTATTCAATTACAAGGCACGATAAACGGCAGCCAGAATGCCAATGGTGCGCTTAAACCCTTCCTCTTTTTGAAGAGGGGATGCTGAACTGGATGATTTCATGATGGGGCAGCTTTGTTTGGGTATGGTTTCAGTTTCCATCAAAAAACTACTTTCTCACGATGTGAAATGCTTGTACTTATCGTGCAAATGTTTGGACTCACTGCGCATTTGATGGATTTAAACAGGAATAGACGTGCTAATACATACACTTACCATTATTGGTGAAACTTCGTCTCTTCTTGCCTGCCCTGAAGGTATGTCGCGCAACGGAACGCTATTGCACGCAGGCGAGACTTCTACTCATAGTAGGAATCCCTCTTAGGGGTGGCCGTCCATTCAGATTATTGGCAAATTTACAGCAGGTTTTAAACCACGTCCCAAAGGGATCAGCCAGCCGAAAGGCGCCAGCACATGAAGGTCCACGAAGAAAGCTCTGCAAGAGCAAGACTGAAAAGCAGAGGAGAATACTGTTGTGTATTCCCGTAAAGTTATAACTAAAAAGGATTATATTCCTGTAAAGTTATAACTTATATGGATTGTAATCCTGTTTAGCTATATATTGCCGAATCATTTTCTCTAAAAAAGATAACTCATGATCAAAAGACAGCTACAAGAAAAGGTGGAAAATCGGCTTTTTGACGGGAAAGCGCTTGTACTTATTGGCCCCCGTCAGGTTGGTAAAACAACACTGGTGAACCGTATGTTAGAAACCCGAAAAACAAAGGCTCAGTTATTTAATGGAGATGACCCCACTGTTCGTCGATTGCTGGATGAACCAAACACAGAACAAATACGGCAGTTGATCGGCGAGACTGACATGGTATTTATAGACGAAGCACAGCGCATACCAACTATCGGCCTTACCTCGAAAATTATAACAGATCAGTTCAAAGACAAACAGCTCATACTCAGCGGTTCTTCTGCTTTTGATCTCAACAGCAGCATTCAGGAGCCATTAACGGGAAGGAAATGGAGTTTCAATTTATTTCCTGTTAGCTGGAAAGAGTGGCAAGACCATGTGGGATATTTAAAATCAGAGCAAGATTTAGAAAACCGCCTGATCTACGGCTTCTATCCGGATGTACTAAACCATTCTGTCCGGCCGGATGAGATATTGGATGAATTAGTTGAAAGTTATCTGTACAAAGATATTTTGAACTATGCAGGCATCAGGAAGCCGGATGCAATCCAGAAACTGGTGCAGGCTATTTCGTACCAGGCAGGACAGGAAGTGGTGTATAAGGAGGTTGGTGATTTGATTGGGCTGGATCCCAAGACCGTGTCTCACTACATCGATATTCTGGAAAAGGGATTTGTAATTTTCAGGCTGCCAGCCTTCAGTAAAAATCTTCGAAACGAAATAAAAAAGAGTCAAAAAATATATTTCTACGACAATGGTGTTAGAAATGCGGTTATTCACGACTATAATCCACTTGTAAATCGCACAGATAAAGGAGCCTTATGGGAAAATTTTTTGATCAGTGAACGTCTCAAACAGCTACGATATGCTAAACAAAACACAAGGATGCATTTTTGGAGAACCAAACAGCAGCAGGAAGTGGATTATGTGGAGGTATCAGGCAGTGATATCTCCGGTTATGAGTTTAAATGGAATCCGAAAAGGGATATCAGATTTCCAAAGACCTTCACAAAAAACTACTCTCA
>JAWLEH010000023.1:0-9831 GCA_041686215.1 Balneolaceae bacterium
ATCGTTACTTTTAGGTCTTCTGAGTATGTAGTCATAGTGAGTAAAGTTACATGTTTTGGGCTTACACAACACTGTACCAATTAATGTAGACAATTCACTGTTTCTTTCGGACCTTACGGGCCTTTTTGCGTCGTCGGGGGGATGATGGCCAAAGTAGCTGTCACGTAGCAATTGCTTGCTTACCCTCTTGTAGCTCTGACGCTGATCCACACCCTCTGCGCGTGCAATGCGATTGTACCGGTCAATCACTTTCTTAGCGAGTTTGGCATCGGTGAGAAACGTCACATCGTTCTCCTGAACCTTGGTGTCCGACAGGGCTTGGTTGACCCGGCCATCCAATTCATGAATGGCTACCGAATAGGAAAAAATGGTGGCAATCCCATCGCTACCAATACGCTTGCGAAAATGAACAAACCCGCTGGGATCACAGGTAAAGGTGTGCCGGAAATAAGCCTCTCCGCAAAAATACTGCATATATGGATTCATCACCCATGCTTTGGCCAGGGTCTCATCGACGTAGTCATAGATGCGTTTGAGCAGCAGGCACCCGACCATAAAGCGAATTGGCATGGCGGGTTGCCCGGTATGACTGTAGTAGCTGGCAAAGGCTTCCTTAAAATAGTCCCACTCAATGCGGTCAGCCAAAACGACCAGCTCTTGATCGGTGTCAATAAAGTCAGTAAGTCAGGGGCGGAAAATATCACGTTGGCTTAAATCCTCAGAAGCACCTGTCATGTTTTGCAAGGTTTTGGGCTGAAAAGGGTCATTTTCTTGCAAAACAAGAAACTAAAAAACCGAATTTAAGAGCCTTAAATAAATGATAATATTACCTTTATCACATAATTCAGGGCCGACTAAATATCTGGATAAAGGCGCATATTCATACAGTAGATTATAGTCTATGTATACTCTTTATAATTACAAGCTTACAGGATTAACAGTAATGTTTAGATATTTTTAAACAGTTTAGAGATATTTACAATATTATCACTGATAGCTTAATAAAAAAATTAACACCGCCTAAAATATCTTAGACACTAAACAAACCGTTATCCAATCTAAATGAATTAAAAATATCATGAATAAAGCCGCTCCAATATTACTCATTATTTTTTCAATTCTTTTTATCATGAATTGCGGAGGGGATTCAGTGAGCCCCGTTAAGAATGAAGAAAACGGAAATCCTATTGTTGATCCGGATATGGAAGTTACCATGCAGATCAACCGGAATATTACTCATCAAACCATCGATGGCTTTGGTTTTTTCGGGGCTCGAGATATATGGTGGACGGATAATCAAGATAACCTGTATTCAGATGAATGGGCTCAAATGATTATCGAGGATTTGGGTTTAACCATTTGGCGAAACGAGTACTATCCGCCTGCAACTCCGGAACAGAGTCAGGATGCCGATTGGGAAAAACAGAAACCGGTCGTTGAAGGCATTGCCACTGCTGCTGAAAATGCCGGAGTTGATCTGAAAATGATCTATTCGGTCTGGTCACCACCGGCCGATATGAAAGTCGCAATATCAGATGATGAAGACTGGCCAGACTATGAGCGTCTCGTAGGTGTGCCACACCCGGATGGAACAAAAGAAGGCGGGGCACTCGATCCCACCAAACATGAAGAGTTCGGAAACTGGCTGGCTGACGGTATCGCGCTTTATGAAGAGCTGGGTATCGATCTGTACGCGATCAGCCCTCAAAATGAACCGTTTTTTGAGCAGCCTTTCAATTCCTGTTTTTATCATCCGGAGTGGTACACCGAAATGCTTGAAAAATCGATTCCTGTTGTAAGAGAGCGATATCCGGATATCAAAGTTTTTGGAGGTGAAAGTATGTTGCACCTGGAAGTACAGCCCTGGTTTCACCATAATGAGCTGATACAGCCAGATAATGAAGATGCCCGTAACCAGTTGGATATCTGGGCAGTGCACGGTTACATCGACGGAGTGAACCCTACTTCCGCATCCGATGCCGCAGATTATTGGGAATTTCATTATAAGGAGTATGCTGAACCCACTGGCAAACCTCAATGGATGACAGAGACTTCCGGGTTTTATGAACACTGGCTTAGAAAAGATGATAATGCAGGGGCTTTGGAACTTAGCCTTGCCATGCATGCCGCACTCCATTTTGGCAATATATCTGCGTGGGTTTGGTGGCAGGGAAGCCAACTTGGTGAAATTGGCCGCTACAACCTGATGGAGGGCGAAGCCAATCCCGGAAAAAAGTATCACGTATCCAAGCAATTCTTTCGATTCATCCGTCCGGGGGCCGAACGGGTTGACCTTCAGTACAACGAAAATGATGAAGTTTTTGCAACAGCCTATCAACACGATGAAATGGATACCTTCACTATCGTGGCCATAAACACCAATGATGAATCGGTACTTTTAAATCTTGACGGGGATCAACTTCCAGGCCAGTTTGATCAGTATGTAACCACAACAGGACAAAACACCAACAAAACCGAGGGAGTCTCTGCTGATAGAATTATACTCCCCCCTTTGAGTGTTGTTACTCTTGTTGATGGAAATGTTTATGAGCATATAAAAAATTGACTGTATTAAATAATAACAGCGTGATTATTTAAAGTTTTTAGTAAGCTGAATTTAACTCGTCTCTTTACTTATTACTTATTCAATAAAGGCGGGTTGTAAATCCTGACTGCTTTTAAAGAATAAATTCCCGGCCCGGTGAGGGTAACCACATGTTCGCCGGATGATAACCCCTGTATAACCGTTACTGTGTTTTCGATAGCGGGATTGGAAGATTCAGGGATTGAAACCCGGTCTTTAAAATAGGGCACTACATCCCAGCTAACTTCAAAACCATCAGACAAATTTCCGGCGAATACCTGCATCGAACGTTCAATGTTCCAGTTTTCCGGGTCGATTACTATCCGACTCGAATTGGATATAAAGTGTTCCCCGGAATGCCCTTTTCCGTCATATCCAGTTTTGGAACCATGCAGTTCAAACCGGAATTCACTTCCATCATCCGAAAGGTCATTAAGCGTGACTGTCCAGGTTTCGAGCTGGAGTGGTGACTGGGATTCTACCAGTGTGATCAGTGGCCATTTGGAATCCGGATAGGGAGTGGTTCGGGTAAAACCGTATAGTTCGGGAAATTGGGACGGTTTGTGTTGATCTATTTGAATGGCAATTTCATCTGTACCGTCCGGTCCCGCAATCAGGTCGACACGGTTTCCTTTGAAACGGATCGTGATCGAATCACCATCTAACGCTTTCAATTCATCTGCACCATAAGTTTGAATCGATTCATTGTTAAACGGGTTTTGGGCTCTTTCAACGTCAAGTTCAGGCCGGTAAACCAGGTGAGGCTTCAGCAGTTCAGCCATTAGAAAATTGCCGTGGTCATTAGTATGTACATTGTCTGTCAGCAGTTCCTTTGGTTCCAGATCATTTACAATGAGATATTCTCTCCAGAGATCACGCTGAGCCGTAAGTGTGGCATCATACTGTTCAGCAATTTCCGGCAGAAATACATAATTCCACCATTGGGACCATTTATCCTGATTCAGATTCTCGGGATTCCGCTCTTCGTTCAGATCATGATCGCCAGAATAGTGGTCGGTTTGGATTAAAATTTCCGCAGTTGTACGTTCTCTTACTCTGCGGATAATATTTTCATAGGCATGATGAGAACCATACACATGAAAAATCAACAGATCCGGCTGAAAGGGATAGAGGTCGGTTTCGGCAGTTTTTTGCAGTATTTGTGAGGCATATCCTCCCAAAGCTCGATTTTCAATAATCAGGTTCGCATTGGGGTAGCGTTCAATCAGATCATCCCTCACCAATTTCCACCAGTCTCCCTCGGTGATCGACTGCCCATAAAACAGAATACGTACCGTATTCTGCTGTTCCGGCGTACTGTTTTCCAGCAGAGCCATTGTTCGTTGTATGTGAACCCCAAATTGTTCCGGATCTCCGGTGTTTTCGGGCATGGGGAAAACACTGGTTTGGCCAAAGCATTGATATGAAAAAATTAGCAATAAAAAGAATCCTAAAGATATTAGTAGGATAGAGGTTCGTTTCATAGTCATCAAATCAGATAATCGTTAATTAAAGATCTTAAAACCCTTCCAGTGTCAGCAGGTACTCAGCCACTCTTTGGTCATAGCCACCTTCTTCACGGGATGCAATCGCCTCTATTTCATCTTTGAACTGCCATTTGTCTTCCGCGTCCAATACATCCACCACATTCAGTGCATGTGTGCGTATGGCTTCCATCGGCCTAAACGGCTCGAACTCTTGAATTTGTAAGATCTCCTTCAGCGATGTGATCGATTCTTCACGATACCCCAGGAAATAGAGCGCTTCGGCAGAAGCAATCCGTACGTCCAGTGATTCATCTTCAAGCTTCCGGAATAGTAAATCCTTTAAATCTGCTGCATCATCGCCCAGGATCCGTGCACCCACAGCTCCCCAGTATCGCACGATGGGATCATGATACTGTAAAGCATTTACCAATTCCGGTAAATCGTCCGGATCACCCAGAGTAGCCAGGCTTGCAATCTCATGAATATATTCCAGATCGTAGTTCTGTACGGTATAAAATTCAAACCCAATATTTACATCCAGCGGTGCAAGATATTCTCCTTCCGGAATAAAACTTTTCGAATTGGTCTGATGAACCCACTCCCCTATTGCGTGACGCATTTCGTTCAATACATCCCGGTAGTCCGGATCGGAAGCAAGGTTATTTACATTGTGGGGATCGTCATGGATGTAGTAAAGCTCTTCAGCCGATTTGGGCTCCCAAAACCTTGATTGATTTTCATCGGTTTCCCCGTCCAAATAAGCTTGCTCCCATGAATTCATGGATTCTGCTCTCCACAAGTAATTTACCCGTTGTCCCCAGGGCCTGTGAGGCATATAGTTTCGTATGTATCGATAGTCTTTATTGCGCACTGTCAGTGAAAGATCATACCGCTCGTCCATTCGACCCCGAAAACCAAATGCGTACTCCTTTTCATTGCCGGAGTTTGGACCAAGAAAGGCCTCTCCCTGAAAATGTTCGGGAATCTCCAACCCTGCCAGGTTCAGAACAGTCGGTGCGAGATCAATTAAAGAGATCACCCGATCTGTACTGCTGCCGGGTTCATCATGCACCAGATACCGGTATTCTTCCGGAACATGCACGATCAATGGCACATGAAGCCCCGACTCAAAAGTAAACCGTTTACTCCGCCCCAGAACACCACCATGATCACTGAAATAGAATACAATGGTATTCTCCAGCAGGCCATCCCGTTCAAGATTATTCAGAAACTCCCCGATTTCGTCATCCATCATACTCATTGCATCGTAATATCTCGCCCAATCTTCTTGCATCTCCGGGGTATCGGGATGATACGGGGGTATCGGAACCGATCCGGCCTCGTGCATATAATTGAATCGCTCAACGCGGTCTTCGGTGGCCGCAGTCCCGGTCATGGCACCAATTGCGGCGTCCCGGTAGTAGGGCAGCATATCACTTTCACGATCTCCGTGGATTTTACTTTCATGAGACATGAATGTATTGAACATGGCGAAAAAAGGCTGGTCATCCTGCCGGTCTTTCAGTATTCCGTCATAGTCCCACCACTGATCATCATCCCAGGTCTCTTCGTGGTTATTACTGATGTTGTAATCTTTTTTCTGTCGGTTCACCGTGTAATACCCCGCCTCACGCAGATAGTAAGGGAAAAAGCGAAAATCATCAGGAATCTCTACCCTGGAACGCATTTGGTGGCTGCCCAGGCTGTTGGCGTACATACCCGTTATAATCGTTGATCGCGACGGGGCACATACAGGTGCATTGGCAAAAGCGTTTTTGTATAGTATACTTTTTTCAGCCAGACGATCCAGGTTCGGAGTATTGGCGTGCGGATCACCGTAAGCACCCAGAAATGGGCTGTTGTCCTCACTGACAATAAAAATGATATTCGGTTTTTGATTCACACCCACTCCCCTGTCACTAATCACTTCACAACCGGATTGAAATGCAATAAATATTACTGCAAAGAAGATTATCAGTGATGAATACAAAAATATTTTTTTGATTAAATCTGAGATCATAACACTTTCGTTACTAATGTCAATTTTGAATTTTTATAATCAATCACCATAAACCGGCATCACAGTTCCGGCACCAATATGGGGATGAACCATCATCCCGCCTTCGATTGAAATCGCTTTATTAATGGCATCAGATCCCGGCCTCAGTCTGAAATCGGCTGCCTGTGGATATACAAACTGAATATTTTCACTTTCAATCGTATCCTTCCCGCGAAACGGGAACGCCCAACCCCAACCTTCGTGGTTTTCCTCAACCGAATTGTGGAATGGACTTGTCACATTATTTCGCACTACAATATTTCGTACAGCAAAAGCCTGATCGCGCTCATCATCGGATGCAAAACTCGAAATCTCAAAACCGATATTATTCACGACCAGATTATTCACCACGTACACATCACTCACATTGGATGATCTCAAATCAATACCGCCTGTGGTCCCGTGCCAGTGAGAAATCGTGCCGTTACCCACCACTGTATTGTTGTAAATTTTAATATCGGAGCGCGGTTCATCCTGGCCAAACAGACCAAACATAATACCGGAAGCCCGGTTATTGTACACAAAATTGCTGTGAATTCTGATGTTGCGCATTTCCGCGCCATCATCTTCAGCGGAGAGCGTAATACCCCATTCGTTGTTATAGGAACGGTTGGAGTGAACTTCCACATCTTCAAGCATACCAAACCAAGCATCCAGGTAAATACCTTGTCTCGGCAGATGGTGAGTTTCATTATGATGAACCACACCGTGAGCCGATCGCTCTTTGATGTCGATCCCCTCTTTATGGCTTCTGTGTACCCTGGAAAAGCCCACTTCAAAATGGTGAACCCCTGCAATGGAGATACCTTCGTGTGGGGCTTCACTATATCTTTCGGGTCCCCCATCTGCCGGCAGTGCCATGTTCAGATCGTTAGCGCCGGTTACTTCACTGTGCAAAATCCGGATGTTTTCAGCGCCACCATGCCCAATCCCCCAGGCTGCAATGCCCGATTTGAATGACCGGTCAGAGCGGCAGCCGATCAGCTCGATATATTTGGAACCCCGGCTGATCCGAAAACCTTCGCCAAAACTGTTATGAACTTCAATATTCACCACTCTCAGATAGTTCGCCCCCGAAATATCAATGGAGCCAAGTCCGGCCCTGTGCGGGGTTAATCCTTCATCGGTTTCCACAAACTCAGAAGCGTCAAAAACTGCCCGTTCACCCGGATAAGAACGAACTGTGATCCAGCCGTTCTCTGTTCCCTGTGCTCCTCCGAGCTGCACAGCACGGTTTATCTCATACACACCTCCCCGCAGAAAAACGGTATCACCCGGACCGGTTTCACGTATTGCACGCTCCACACTCGCCCAGGGATCATCTATGGTACCATCTGCTTCATCACTTCCGTTTTCCGCAACATAATAAGTGATACCGGTTCTGTTTTCCCAAATGCTTACCTCATATATGGCATTTGCCGACACTCCAAAAACCATCAGCAGCATGAGCGGTAAAAATATATATCTTCGATCTCTTTTCATCATTAATTCAGTTTTGATAACAAAAAACCTACCACCCTCAGCCATCCTCTGAAAGATGCGGTTGGTCGGCCGGATAGGTTTTAAATTTGATTATTCGTCATTGTTATTGAATTCCAGTTCGTAGTAAATGGTTTGAGTGTCACTTCCAACAATTCTGATAAGGCCGTCTTCAGGCGCAATAACACGGCCTGTTCGGTTGCCCGAGTGGTCAAGAATATGAACGGCTTGCAAATCGGTGCGATCAAATCTGAGTTCGAAAGAAACGGGTTCCATTCGCACAGGTGCATCTCCCGCCTCGAGAAGTTCAGTTCCATCTTCGTTATATTTCATACCGCTATTTTTAGCCCGGGCAATAGTAGTAATGAGTATGCTATTTGAATTTTCTATCGTGCGGTCATGCTCCAGGGCAGTTATCAAAATCACGGCAAACTCATTGTCTGTTTTGAGTTGAACACCTCCGAGTTGATGATCAATGCCGCAGGCAAAGCCAACAACACCTTTTGTGCCCGGTGAATCGACGGTAAAAAATCCCATCTCGCCGTATTGCCATTCAAGCTGACCGGTGTTTGATTGTATAATTTCATTCTCTTGATCCCAGTACGGTTCGAGCACAGAATCTTCGGTTTCAACGGGTTCATCTGTGAAGTCGACCACCACTTTACCTGCTGCCAGTGCTTCCCGGGGAATATCGCCGTCGAAAAGTTTGATGTCATAGTCCTGCACCACGGTTTCCGAAAACCCGATCTCGCCCACCATTAATTTTGGTAGATAGATATTCCGCGTAGATACAATATTTCCTTCTTCAATATCGCCGCGATAGATCATACGGGCAAGTGTAGGGTACGTGGTCATATGCAGGGGTGAATCGGCATTATATACTCCGTGGCCGGGCGATTGCAATGTTTCGGTGATATTTGATCCGTTAGACGCGTACACAAACGACTTGCCCCACCCCTGCAGCCCCATACCGTAAATGGCAATAATAGGAGCTGCTTCAGCTATCCACTGGTTGGGCAGTTTACTCATCCATTCGGAAAAAGCGAACGGCCGGTCAGCAACCATCTGCATGCCTGTACTCAGCAAACCCGAGCCGGGACGGTTAATCATCGGTTCATTATTCACTTCACCAGGTTCCAGTCCATGGCCGGTTCCACCACCATAATAGTTGTGGCGATCAATAAAACCGAATTTGTAATCGGCGTGTAGATTCATGTAGTGTGTCAATCCTTCACCGGCCTGCCAGCACGATGTAACTATCGGGCCGCGATACCCGGCTTCACGCAACGCTTTCACAAACCGTTCATAAAAATCAATCTGGATTTCGTAAAGAAACACGGCACGATCCAGAACATGCGGTGGCACGGTCCGGTTTTGCTCTTCGGCCTGCCTGTACTCACGGGTAAACCATCCGTGGTTAGGGCGCGGGTAGATATTTTTTTTATCCAGATGCTCTTCTTCATCGATATGATCTGCACCCCATGCTTCCACCAAGGCGTCGTGGCTGCCATATTTTTCCAATAACCATTCCGAAAACTTACGATTCAGCAGCGCACGATAATTGGGCGCCTCACGCAAGGCACCTTCCATCGCGGCAAAAAAAATGTTGTCTTCATTTTGCAGCTCCACAAATGCCAGCGCTGGATCGTCGATGTAACGGATGCCTGTGTAGGGATTTTTCCGGTTTAGCATGTTCAGGGTCAGTTCGATGTGCAGATCCTGCAGGTCGGTGGCAAAATTTACAAGCCCGTATGTGCTGTGATTGAGAAAACCTGCACGCGAATCGATATTTTCGAGGTCTTCGTAACTATATATCCGGTCACGGTCGCCGGGACGGGGTCGATGTGCAAATATGTGCGACCACCCATAGTAAATTCCTTTCTCCCGGAGTTGAGCCTTGAAATAATCGAGCTTGTCAAAAAGCTCGTCATTCAACCTGGTAGAAGTTTCTTCTGTTTCTGTCAGAGCCCAGGTAAACTTGTGAAACCTCACGGCATTTACTCCATGAACAGAAAGATATTGAGCCCAGTTATCCGCTTTTTCCTTGTCCGGAAAGGATCGCCGGGCGGCAATATTGACTCCCCAGAATTTTACCGGCGTTCCGTCTTCAAACACAAACCGATCGCCATCCATCTGCAGTACTCCGCGATTACCGGCAGGGGCGTCCAGCCAGTGTTTCATATTCAGACTGCTTTCTGAATAATCAGGTTCTGCATCGAAGG
>JAWLEH010000023.1:9931-37570 GCA_041686215.1 Balneolaceae bacterium
CGCCATCCATCTGCAGTACTCCGCGATTACCGGCAGGGGCGTCCAGCCAGTGTTTCATATTCAGACTGCTTTCTGAATAATCAGGTTCTGCATCGAAGGAAAACCACTGGGAAGTATCTTCCGGAAGCCCTTGAGCAGTTATAGTACCCTGAAAAAACAGAGAGAATGTTATAAATAAAAATGTTCTGAGTATTTTAGGTATCATTCTAACTTTATTAATGAACCAACTTATCCATTTCAATCCGCTCACCTCCCCAGTACCACTCACCATCGATTTCTTCCAGTAAGCGTTGACGGCTGCTCGGTGCGTGAGGGGCTTCATTTTGCGGTAACCTGAGTTTTTCATTGGTCATTTCTTAAAATAAGTTGAAATATCTTACTTAAACTATTCGTGAATAACAGGGGTCAAATAATCAAACAGAACAAGTTAGCTCAGGGATCAAGGAATTTTGAATCGAATCCTTGATTTTCGAGCAGCATAAAATGGTATCCAAGATCCTGCCATTTTGTTAAAATATCTTCCGGGGCATCATTAGGCCCGATAATAAACGAACCCAATACAATATCCTGGAGACCATTACCGGTCAAATCACCTACATCCATAGTAAGCCAGTGACCATCATTTTGCTCCGGAAATGATTTGGCTTTGAATTTCAATGATTCTGTATCTGTCGATTCGTTAATCAAAAGAACAAAGCTTTCAGGTTCATCTTTTGTATAATCCGGAAAGAATGAAATGGCTGCAATATCGGGTTTTCCATTCCCGTTAAAATCAGCTGCCATCGCTTTTTGAGCTCCATGCATGGGGTAGAAATATGATTCATGAAAATTATTTTCGCCGTCATTTAAATAAATGCGAATGCCGTGATAGTTTTTCGGCTCCGGAGTAAGATCGGCATTATCACCATTCACATAGATTATATCTTTGTGGCCATTCTCGGAAATATCAGCAAGTTCAAAATAGGATGATCCATAAACCGGGGGAAAACGAAGCAGTACTTCCTCTTTGAAAATACCATCACCCTGATTTATAAAAGCGTAAATGCCTTCATCGCCCTGGCCAAACAGACTCACAATGTCGGGTAAACCATTGTTGTTTAAGTCGGTTATCCAGACTTGAACAGCTCCCGGCTTACTGCGCAATGTATGCTTCGTGTATGTACCATCCGGTTCATTTTTAAACCAGGCTAAATCACCACTATGATGTCCGAAATTACTGATCAACAAATCTTCTCTTCCATTCTCATTTAAATCTGCAACTTTCACATCTACCGGTCTGTGTAAACCTTTCAGCAATATCTCCGAGTTGTCTGATACAGATGAAAAATAATGAAGCTCTCCTGACTTTTCTTCTGAAGGCGCCATTATACCCATTCCAAGAGCCAGAAGCTCATTTTCCGCTGTTCGCGTGAGGCTTGATGGTGTACTCCCCACTTCCATTATTTCTTCAACTTCCATCTGCTTAAATTTGTAGATGGCCCTATGACCCAATGCTAAATAAATAGATTGTTCAGATTCATGAATTTCTATAAAAGAGCTTGTTGGAGGAATTTCTTTGACTACTTGTATCCCTTTTGGCACGAATTCGTTTTTCCCGATTTTAGCAACAGATTTATCGGACTGAGGAAGCATTTTTTCGGGCGAATTCTCTATGTAGTACTCAGCAATTTTCTCCCAATCATCACGGTGTATTACTGGTTTTTTTGGATAAATTTTTTCTGCAATTTCCGGATTTTCATTAAACGGATCATTTGGCTCGTAGAATAAACCAAGTCTTCTTCCCATATCCGGCAAAACCTGTTCCTGCCACAATTCCCGGGTAAGAAGATCGGGATTGGGCTTGAGATGACATCCACCGCAATAAGTATTTGACAGCCTTTTTCCAGACAAGCCTAAGGCTTTATCGGGATTTCTTTCAAGATTATCACCGGTATATGTAAAATCCTGAGTTTTTTCCTCATTTGATGAACAGGAAAAGGTGAGGCATAGTAATGAAAACAAAATAATATAGTAACAACTCAGCTTCATAATCTCGTAATTACAAATAAGATAGATTCGTCTTAGAAATTACATTGGTTTATTCATTATACAACTATATATATCTAACCAAACAAGTTCTGTGACTATTAATGGTTTGTCATCCGGCAATCGTACAAGTCTATTCTGAACTGTCGGTTTAAATTAATATCCTCATCCGCCATCACATCATCGGATGAATTGACAGGGCTTAGTGTTACTCTATCAGGTTATGCGATAGATAATGTAAACGTCGCATATTCGTCAATTCCCTGCCAGCTCAGCAGAACAAATGCAAAGATAAACATTCCAATTTGAACTATGTCTTTAAATTAGAATCTCATTATTTATTCATTTTTTCAGGGGGATGTGTCCATAGTTTCAATGAAAAATACCTGAAGCGGTCCGCTATTATTTGCAACGAGAAGCGCTCTTCCGTTTACGGTTTGAATGATGGAAAGATCCCGCACATCCTGTGAAGCCAGCAGTCCGCTTTGGTTCGGTGACAATGGATTGAATTTTCCATCCCCATCATTTTTAAGCCATACACCGTTTCCTGCATCCAATCGCGGAATATCGGGGTGTGTATTTAAAATATTTCCTGCTGCAATAATATCCGGAGCACCATTATCATCCACATCTTCCACAAGTATGCTATTGAGTGAAGAGATTTGAGCTGCTTCGGGTAGTGATTGCATGCTGAACGAGCCGTTGCCGTTATTTGTCAACATTACACTCGAAAACGTATCGGCCTGATATCTCAATGCACCATCCAGATCCTCCCGCGAAAATATTTCCTGCACAGATGAATTTGCAAATGCTCTGAAGCTTGGGAATCTATCCATCAATTGTGGAATGCCTCTGCTCACATGCGCCAGGCTGAAAAAGGGAGCTTCTCTTCCATTTTCTTCAACGGTAAAAATGATGTCGGTGGTCGTATTTTTATTGAAATCGGCTGCAATCACGCCAAACTTACTATTTTCAGATGTTTGAAACGTGTGATTAAGCCCCAAATTTCCCGCAACAAGATCAGGATGCCCGTCTCCGTTAAAATCTCCCTTTGCCAGGCTGAACCACCAGCCTCTGGATTGCGGCAGACCCATTTGCCCTGTTACTTCTGTAAAACCATCTTCCCTGTTTTCATAAAACTGTATGGGCAGCCAGATACCTGTTGTAACCAAATCGGTTCTGCCGTTCCCCGAAAAATCCATCCAAACGGCATCGGTAATCATACCCGGTTTTTGAAGTTCGGGTGCAAATTGACCGGTAACATTTACGAAACTTCCGTTTTGATTTTGTAGCAAATAACTTGCTGCCGGTTCAGGGTAGTTGCCGGGAACAAATCCGCCGCCAACAAACAGGTCAGTCTTGCCGTCTCCCGTAAAATCTCCCGGCTTCACTACGGATGTGCTTGTAAACATTCTCGGAAGTGCTTCTTGCTCTTTAACAAATCGTCCGTCACCCATGTTTATGTAAAGACGATCCTGCAGCATGGAGCTTGCAGGTGAAAGGTGATTACCGCCACTGGCCACGTACAAGTCAAGATGACCGTTGTTATTGGCATCAAAAAACAGTGCGTATGTGTCTTCATATTCCCGGTCGTTATCCCAGGACTGCCTTCTTTTGGATTTCTTAAACGAGCCATCCGCTTGCTGTATATAGAGTTCACCTGGAAAACCTGCAGCCCCGCCAATGTATAAATCATCCAGCCCGTTGCCTGTTACATCCCCCACGGCCAGTTTTGGCCCGATTTTTGAAAGTTGATGCGGCAAAAGTGGCTGAACCACAAAATCGACGAACCGTTTTTCACTGTGATTATAGTCGAACCCGAGGCGGTTTTCATCAGCAGTAAATATTTTCTTTTCGGCGGGTTGAAACGGTTCTGATTGTTTTGTTTCTACAGCTTCATTTTGCCGGATGGTTACCATCTGATTAGCCTCCACGTTTTCCATCAACTGATACCTGCCGTCCGGCCAGAAGACTTCCAGGGAATCAACCGCGTCAGCTTCTCCAAGACCGATCTGTATTCGGCCATCAATCGTGGATTGATACCCCCTGTGAATGGTATGATAGATGTATTGTTTTTCCCCATTTGCCGAAACAATTAGTTCTGTTCCGAGTGCCTGCCTGTTTGGGGATTCTCCCTTCAATTTCACCTGTAAATAGCGGTTTTCCGTCTGCTCAGACGAACGGTTGCGGTAGACCGATGCGGGTGAGTCGAGATTATTAATCACAATATCAAGAGTGCCGTCATTATTTAGGTCAGCATAAGCGGCACCGTATGAAAATGTCTCTTCAGTAAACCCCCATTCACCAGAAACCTGATTAAAGATAAACCCACCGGTATTTTTAAACAGATAGTTATTCTCTTTTATGCTATAAAGATCGTTATAAATTTGGTCTATTTGCCGCTGACGTGTTTCTTCGGTGCCAAACTGGCCGATGTTGGCTAAATCCATCAAGAAATCATAGTGATTTTCTGCTTTTGGATACCCGTTTGTGATTAACAGGTCTTTATATCCACTGTTATTTAAATCACCGAAAAGAGCTGCCCAGCTCCAGTCTGTGTATGCTGTACCCGACATTCGCCCGATTTCACTGAAAATCGGATCTCCCTTTACATCTAATCCATAATTTAGCTGCAACGAATTTTTAGAATAATAATGGTAAAAACCTTGCTCTCTTTGTCCTATGAAACGCTCATAACTGTTCCCCCCGCTCAACAGTTTTTGGTTTTCGATTTCTTCAGGCATCATATCGGTTTGCATCAGATCTGGCCAGCCGTTATTGGTATAATCAGCGGCATCAATACCCATACCCGCATAGCTTGTTTGCCTCAGTAATTCGGGTGCCCTATCGGTAAAGGTGCCGTCTCCGTTGTTAATGTAGAGCACATCGTTCGGAGTAATATCGTTGGAAATGTAAATATCCGGCCTGCCGTTTCTGTTAAAGTCAGCAACAGCCACACCAAGACCGTATCCGGTTTTTCGTAAAATACCGGCCTCTTTAGAGACATCTGAAAATGTTCCGTCACCGTTGTTTCTGAGTAACGTATCGTAACCGCTTTGGTCATCAGGAACTTGCTCGTCGGTTACCCTTGCGCTTCTTGCCCTTGAAAATGAACCGGGTGAATTGTTCAATAAAAAAGCATCCTGATATCCGTTTCCGTTATAATCTAAAAACACGGTATGAGTAGTGAAGCCAGAGTAATCCAGATTAAAGTCTGCGGCAACTTCTGTAAATGTTTCATCTCCGTTATTCAGGAAGAGCAGGTTCCTTCTTTGGTCCGATGGAGTATCCGGTGCACCCGTTACCGACAAGTAAATATCAAGAAATCCGTTGTTATTGATGTCAACCAGTGAAACACCGCCTATCCAGCGATCGGTTTCCACTCCGGCACTTGTCGTAATATCTTTAAATTGAAAATCACCCTGATTTAGATACAACTTGCTAGAAACCAAATTGCCTGATAGAAAAATATCAGGTAGTCCATCATTATTGATATCTCCGATGGCAACTCCACCACCATGAAACATAAACGGAAATTTATCTATACTTCCCCGATCTTTATCGGGAATGGTATTCACAAATGTGATTCCGGTAATCTCACTGGGTAATTTTTCAAAAAGAGGCTCCATACTCTCCTGTGGCGTGCATGACATGCATACCAATACTATAAAAACGAAAGCAGGAGAAAATGATTTGTAATAACTCCAATAATAAATCAACATAAGTAGTTAGAAATGTTCACGAATGTTTCTTTTCAATTAATTTATTGAATAGCGAACCAAGCGAAATTCTTCAAACAAGCCATAATCAAAAGTTTGGTAATCTGAACCAGCAGGCTGTGTCTCCGATGCAAAAAAGAAACTCCAAAGTGTTACCAATCTCACCTCAGGATTGTAATGGTGCGGCACAAGCGTGTTTTTAAATGAGCCGGTTATAATTACTTCAACCTCATTTCTTCCGGTATTCAAATAATCCGAAACGGCTTTTCTGGCACCATCTGTGTGTTGAGGTCCTAATGCCCTAAAAAGTTGCGGCGTATTCCTGCCAGTCTCGGAAGTAATCAATACGTTCGTACGTATCCTAAATTGCCGTCTTTCCTTTGAATTCGGTTTCACCGTCAGCAGCCAAATCATTATTCACATAGCGAAGTTAAAAACATTGCTAGATGATCCAATCACTCCCATATATCTGAACCCAAATTTTACTGGGTATCAAGAACTTAAATAAAAAAATTAAAGTAACCGTAAACCAATAAAATCTCACGGGAGGAATATTATGTGACTGTTAACACGATCAGCGGTTGTATTTTTAAAAATGAGCATAACCCAAAAGTACTTTTTAATGAAAAACTGATTTTTAAAGCCCGGACTAATGGACAAAATCAGCCAAAATGGATTCTTCAGAATGGTTCACAATTTAAGTCACCAAAAGAATTCTTTTAGTTAAACAAAATTAAGCGCTACTAAAAAAGAACCCACCCCATTTAACCGGAGCGGGTTTTAATGATTGTTCACTTTCTGAAAATATCAATTCATCGGAATTAAAACTATCGATGATCAATACCCATCATTCTGTTCAATATTTCTATTAGCATCCAATTCAGACTGTGGAATGGGATAAAATAGATGTTTAGGAAGCTGAATATTAAAAGCTTCTTCTCTAACTGAACTGAAATCAAAATTATTGAGGTCAATCTTTCCAGCCTTATGCCATCTTCGCAAATCAAACCATCTGTGTGCTTCTTCTCCTGCAAGTTCTATGAATCTTTCCTCTTGCATCCAATCAAAAACGACGTCAGGATTTGCCTCATTTAGTGGTCTGTCAGCCGGATTAGCAGATGGTGTATCTCCCGTATTTCTGGCACGTTCACGTATTTGGTTAATCAACTCGATGGCTTGTGTTAGGTCACCCGTTTCGAGATGAGCTTCTGCTTCCAGCAGCAAAACATCTGCGTATCTCAGAATTCTTGGATTATTGAGTGATCCTACACCGGAATTCGCTTTGTTTTCATCAAATACGTACTTGCGGTACCGGTTTCTTTCAGTAATGGGTTCATCCATTGGCCCAACCGTCCAATCCGCCCTTGGATCGCCTTCTTCATAGGTATTCAATAACTTCTCGGTAGGAATAAGAGGGGCCGATTCAAACCAATTTGGGCCATCTGAATAGAAACCCCAGTAAGACGACATAGGTCCTACAGAAATATCAAAATCATTGTTTAACCATACATTATCCATATCCGGCGCCTGTTCTGCCTGAAATTCAAAAAGTGACTCTTCGTTATTCTCAGAAAACTGGGAGGATACATCTCTGTAATGAGTTACCAAACTCCTGCCCTCAATATTATTAAAAGCAGAGATGGCACTTTCATAATCTGCGTCATTTCCAGTTATTGATGCCCGGAATACCAGTGCCTTACCAAGCAAACCGTAAGCAGAGTTAGAAGTTAACCTTCCCAAATCTTCTTCCGGCCAGGAAGCTGGTAATAATTCTGCAGAACGCTGAAGATCATCAATGGCTTTATCCAACAACTCAGTACCCCAGGGATCATTCGGATTGGAACTTTCTGGCTCCAAGGATCCCTCTGTAGCTGTAATTCTTTGGTCAACCAATGGAGCAAACGCTCCCCAATGGTTCCATAACCTGAACATTGCCCATGAACGCAAAAAAAGTGCCTCACCTTCGTGGTAATTTTTGAGATTTTCATCAATGTATACGTCGCCATCCGTCTCAATCTTGGTCAAGACTACATTTGCACGGTTTTTTAACACATAGTATGTATTCCATACATAACTTAGCCTTCCATCATCCGGACTCAGAGGCTCAAAGACCTCATAATCTAATCCTGCCTCTGTTGTTACGGCATCTCCCGGCAATAACCAGACGGGATGCTTGGGTTCGTTAGACCCAAAATAGTATAGGTCAGTTAATTTTGCATACACAGCTACCACAGCTTCCTGAAAGTCGCTTTCACTTGCAAAGTAAGTGGCTTCAGTGAAACCCTGTGGTTCCTGATTCAGAACCGAATCATCACAAGCCTGCCAGCTTATCAATATCAGTACAAGCATGCTTAATACAATCAGAGATTTATATGTTGATTTAAACATAATGTCCTTGTTTTAAGAGTAAAATTAATTTGATTTTTAAAGAATCGTCATGCTAAGACCGAGACTAATCGTTCTTGCTGGCGGAATATTGTCATTTTCAGGATCTAAACCTGTCCAGCTTGTAACCGTAAACAGATTTGAACCGCTTAAAAATAATCTCAGTGTGCTGTTTCCCAAACCTGCTCTTGCCGCAATTTCCGAAGGTACTGTGTATCCAAACTGCAGGTTCTTTAATCTAAAAAAATCTGCATCTTCTACCCATCTATCGGAAAAACGGGTGTTATTACCGGGATCATTACGTACAGCTCTCGGCATTGTAGTAGACGGGTTGTCCGGTGTCCAGCGATCCAGGACACTGGTAAGCTGGTTTACACCATCACTATCCATACTTTCTCCAGCCCAACGGACATTATTGACTTTTTGAACTCCGCCAACACCCTGGAAGAACAGGCTCATATCAAACCCCCGGTACATCAGATCGAAATTGATTCCATAGTAGTAATCTGGAATTGGGCTACCGAGCTTTGTTCTGTCATCCGCATCAACCACTCCGTCCCCATTCAGGTCTTGATAGTAGATATCTCCGGGTGATTTAATCGCTCCGGGTTCTTCATTTTCAGTCAGCCATGCATCTACTTCTTCCTGGTTTTGGAATATTCCAGCGACCTTATGGCCTCTGAAAAAGAATAGAGATTCACCTTCATCAACACGTCCCTGGTTTCCCCCAAATGGCACCCCTTCATACAGATCAAGTACTTCGTTATGTACTGTAGTCAGATTCGCAGTCACATTGTACTGAAGAGGGCCTATTACATCCTGGTATCCCAATTCAAATTCAACGCCTCTGTTTAGCACCTCCGCTATATTGAATGTAGGATTATTCTGAATACCTACAGAAGGTGCAAGAGGTACTGTTTGTAGGATACCATCGGTCAATCGATTGTAATATTCTGCAGTCACAGATAACCGTTCATTTAGAAGCAGGCTTTCAATACCAATGTTATAGGTTGTAACAATTTCCCAACTCAAATCTTCATTGGGAAAGTCAGCCAGTCTTCCTGCTCTTCGAACGGTTCCCGAAGCTTCTTCCTCTCCACCTGGGCTTGAACCAAATGAGTACGTTGGATCATTATTCACATTAGAGATATAAGCAAACCGCGCTGTTTCCTGGTTACCAAGACGTCCCCACCCAGCACGTAATCTCAGGTCGTCAAAAATATCTACATTATCCATAAAACTTTCGGAGCTGATTCTCCAGGAAGCCGATACCGAAGGAAATGTGCCCCATCTAAAGCCCGGCGCAAATCTTGAAGACCCATCTCGCCGGACCGTCAGATCAAGATAGTAACGGCTATCAAAATTATAGCTCAACCGGCCAAGTATCCCCATAAGCCCATCATCCATTCTCATTGTAAATGCACTCGTAGCTTCCGAATCACCTGTTCTTTCAACTGTCAGCTGATCAGGATCCCGAAGAGGCACAAAAAGACCTTCGCCATTCAGAATTCTAACACCATACTTTTGCCTTGATATATTACCCAAAAGGTCGATATTATGAGATCCGAAATTCTCGACATAGTTTACGCTAAACTCACCGGTAATATTTCTATCAATTTTACTCCTCTCTTCATACTCTCCAATTGATCGCGGTTGGAGAGATTCATCAGGCCCGGCAGCCGTCCAGCTAAACCAATGAGTCTCTATATCAATAAATTCCTTCTTTAGATTCCTGTTCCAGTCCACATTAAGAGTGCCTTTGAATGAAAGATTACGAAGTGGTTCTACTTCTATAAATGCACTTCCGATATTCCTGACTAATTCATAACTATTATTTTCAGTTGCTTGCCGTCCAAGTGAGTTAATTCTTCTTGCCGGGCCCCATAAACTTTCACCCTCTATGTCTGTAACGGGAGCAAAACCAAGGTCTGCAGCATAGGTATTCGGGTGACCGATCCTATCCCATATTTGACCGTCAGAATCAAAAATGGGTTGCCATGGCGGGGCAAGATTTGCTTCCTCCATATTTGCACCCTTTCTATTATTCAAAGCATCGGCATAAACAACACGATAGGTTGCACCTGCTCTCAAAACATCAGAGATATCGGATGTAACGTTACCGGCAAAGGAATATCGTTCGAGCTGATCCCCAACAATGGTACTTTCTGTGTTCGCATAACCGCCGGACAAATAATATCGAATAGATTCAGTTCCGCCTGAGATACGGGCACTATAATCTTCGGTTATGGCATCTTGGTTAGTCATCGCACTATGCCAGTCCACTGTCGGCATATCACCAAGATAATCGGCACTGGAAGAATTAAATACCGAGGGAAGCTGATCGGCCTGATCGGGATTATTGGCATAGGCCATCCTGTAGAAATCTGTATATTGATCTACATTCAAAACATCCATTTGAGGCACGTTTTGAATACCTCTTTGTGCATTAATCTGTACTTGCGGTGAACCGGTTTGTCCGCGTTTCGTTGTAATTAAAATCACACCGTTGGCTCCACGAACACCATATATAGCAGCGGAACTTGCATCTTTTAATACGGAGATCGATTCAATATCACCCGGGCTAACTAAAGATAAAATATTTACATTTCCTCTTAGGTCTTGGTTAACAGCCGCTCCACCCTCAGCGCCTGAACCAAATTCAGTAATGGGCACTCCGTCAATTACAATGAGCGGATCTGCTACACCAAAGGTACTAACTCCGCGAATTCTAATATCAGGCCGGCTAATAGGACTTCCCGAAACACCGGAAATATGAACACCACTTGTTCTTCCCTGCAGGGCCAATTCAGGTGAAACAGTAGATCCGCGTTCAAGTTTTTCAGCACTTACACTTGAAATAGAACCCGTAATGTCCCCTCGTTGCCTTTCACCGAAACCAATCACTACAGCTTCATCAAGCATGGCAACATCCTGACTTAACTCTACATCAATGACTGATCGACCAGCGATATCTATAACCTCCTCTTGATACCCTACAAAACTGAATCTCAATTCTTCGGCATCATCCGGTATACTTAACTCATATTCACCATCCATGTTAGTTGTTGTTCCAACTGATGTACCCACCACTTGAATATTAACACCTGGTAAATTTTCTCCGGTACTTGCATCTGTGACCACTCCTGAAATTGTTTGCTGTGTATCCTGCAAAATTCTGCCATCATCTTCTTTAGCAGAAACAGAACTTGAGAAAACAAATAATAGCAGTAAAGTTACCAGTCCGGAAATAATTCTTTGTGCACATTTAGACGTATTTGTTGTATCTATTAAATTACTACTCATATTATAGAATTTAGATTGATTAGCTTTGAACTCCTCACGTGTCTGTTTAGAGTCTTCCAAAGATATGATCTACTGTAATTTTATCTACTTTTTTAAACTTTTTTTATGCCTGCTCCCTGTGGCAGTAACCACAGAGCGTCTTACTCATAATTTAAATACCCTTAACCCGGATATCTCTCTGAGTTCTGAAAGCGTTCGGGATCACTCAGCAAGGCTTTACTACGCCAAGGCTTCTTATAACATAAGAAGGTATTATGGAGGTAGAAGCCTACCTGAATATGTTAAGTAAGCATCTATTTTCCACCGTATAAATACCGAGGGCAAACGTAGCTGAGTGTAAAATTTCATTACCTGTAAGTCGTCCCGAACGGTCGGTACTGGAAAGAAACCAGCTGCGATCGGAGCACTGATAGACACCCTGCATTTATTTTTTTCAATGATTTTCCAAAATTATGTACTATTATTAGCTGCACAATATTTCTAAAAATCTGCGTACTTAAATATGCGGGTTATTGATAACCCTATAGGCAATATAAAACCACGGGCCTTTCTATTTCATCTTCTTTTAATCACTGCTACCCAGTCACCGTCGCCGAGAGTTTCAATTTCACTCAGTTTACAGCTTGTATCCGAAATTCATTACTCCAAACGGAGTTCATGACATCCAGCCACCGAATGGTATATAGTCCGGTTTGATCCCTTAAATCAAGATCCACCAATCCACCGTTCGTGAAATAGATCACATAGGTATTTCCGGGATTTGCCAACATGAGAGCTTGATTCCTTTGGCGGTTTAACATTTGCTTAGAAGTTGGTATAAGGTTGGCTTAACCTCTTTGAGCAGCATTCGAGTACTTTTAAAAACCGCTTTGGCCGCATCTCCAAGTCCCTGTCCGTAGTAGTTGCGAAGTTCTTCAGTGTACATATTGGCATCCCTTCTCTGAAATCTCATGGAAGCGGCTCCCGCAAACAGGTTTCGCATAATCCACTCCGCCTTCATCACAGGTCCACAAACCTCCGTAAATTTTTGTATTGTTTAATGGCTTCACCATGACCTCTAAACTATATTCATGAAGATACATCACTGTTCGTAATGCCTCTCTCCGGTAAGGAAATTATTTTGTGGTATATCGATAAATGTATAATCCGAGTCGTCCAAAATCTGCCGATGGCTTGGATCTGTAAGAGCATTGATATCGTACATATCGCCTGTTTGAACCTTGATTCCCTCTTCAGCAGCCTTGACCTGAATGTATTTGCCCCAATACTGACCCCAAGAATGGGCTTCATTCACTTCATTGTTCATACAGTAAGGTACAATGGGATATTGGAATGAGACCTCTAATATTATGTCTACAAAGGCTTTCTGGTATTTTCTAACAATTTCTAGATCCAGTTCCGACGGCCGTGTATAGAATAAGTGTATGTTCACCCAGACACACGCCCTTTCTGTAGACAAATTCGGTAGGCAGGCCGGATTCCTATACCGTATAATTGATGTCATTGAAGGGGTTAAACGGACTCAGTTTCCATCCTCTTTAGGGATAACCTTCACCTCCTTTAGTGAAGTAATTCCAGGTCGCCCAGATCTCAACCTGCACAATAATATCGCGCTCGTAGGCCATTTGTAATAGACATTCGAATCTCTCAAAAAATTCAGGACTGAATCGATCCATGTCAAATCTCCCCTCTTGATTCATCTGAAAGGACCATGCGTGCTCTGCACGGCAGAATGCCATCGTCTTCCTCGCGTAATTACGCCTGTAGCTGCAAGATCATCAAGTTGCTCTCAAAAGTATTGAATCTGAAAAAGATTATCTGTATATCTTCCGCCAATCAACTTTAACAGTTCTCACTTGTATTGCCATTACATCGGTTTTTCGGCGTAAGGCCTAATCAACTCGCTGCCACTATTTTTAGCGTTTACTGCCTGGGACAAAGTAGTCAAACAGGTCGCAATTAAAAATACCGATGAAATGAGTCTTCTAACGCATTTAGAAGACATCTTTTTACTGAATTTATTAATGGGTGTAAGGAAAACTTTTTAATTTCTATTGAATGGATGCTGCCTTCAGGCACACACCTTGTCCCATCCAATTCCTGCGCTCTTGTTCAAAGCTTATCCCACTCCCCGACTTGCTCGGGACAGGTAAGTAGTGCTTTTCTGACTATTCGCCTGCCATTTCAAACTCATAACTCCCCGACTCTAGTCCCAGCACAATAAATCCATCGTCATCCGTCACATCCGTAATTCCGGCTTCATTTTCTATAAATTGTCTATTCTCCCACACAGTTTCTCCGCCTTCCTGAATTCGAATCTCACTCCATCCCTCCGTTGGAATACTCACTTTACCAGTTGTATTGGCCGGAATCGAAACTGAAAGGGTTAACTGATCTTCATTATTCTCCCATCGTGAAGAAACCGTTCCGCGAACCGTCTCAAGAGATGCTTCCGCCCATTCCATATCATCCGGGATGTACGGTTTGATATGAACTTCTTTGTAACCCGTTGAGGTCCCTTCATTCATGGGACTGCGAATTCCGGCCAGGTATTTATAGAGATATTCGTTTATTGTACCGAACATCTGATGGTTGTGAGAGCCTTCGGCATCCCAGCTTTCCCAAAGGGTGGTTGCACCATTTTCTATCCAGTAGCCCCAGCTTGGGAATGTGGTTTTGGTCACTATGTCATGTAGAACGTCCTCCCTACCCTCTTTGGCCAGAACATTAATCAGGTGTTTGGTTCCCAAAATACCTGTACCAAGGTGCCCATTGCTTGTTACTTGAATATCATGAATCAGATTGTCGAAAACGGCTTCTCGTTGATCTTCCGGCACTAAATCTCCACTTAGTGCAAAAAGCAGGTATCCTTGATATGGCTCTTCAGTCCCATACAAATTTTGCTCTGAAAGGAAGAAATTCTGATTGAAAGCCTGTTTAATGGAATCCGCAAGTGCAAGATAGCTTTGTCGATCTTCTGTATGTCCTAAAACCCCTGCAATATCCGCAAATGTCAAAACATCCAAATACCAGTAATAGGTATTAGTAAGTGGATTGACCGGACCTGTCCGATCGCGAACAGGAGCTTCCCACTCACCCAAAGAGTCCCAATACCCACCGAACTCATTGATGATGTACTCTTCTTCCGGATTTTCGTCATTTTCTGATGCAAGATCTTGCAGGTACGTCATGTAATCCTTCATTCCGTCGTAGTGCTCTTCCAGCAATCGTGTATCTCCGTAGTACTGATACATCCACCAGGGCAGCAATATGTAGGCACTTCCCCAGGCAACACCCCCGCCCATGCCACCCAGGATTATAGGTGAAGTGTTCGGAATCCTGCCATTTTCATACTGAGAATCTTTCATGTCATTCAGCCATTTCTCATACAGCGAATGCATATGAAAATCGTGAATAGACGTTTCTGCAATGACCTGTCCATCGCCATTATATCCGCCCTTTTCACGGTGCGGGCAATCCTCGGGGTATCCGTGCCAGTTTCCGCGTTGTGACCAGATGGCCGCTTCATAAATTTTATTTAAAAGTGTATCAGAAGATGCAAATGAACCATTTCTTTCCAGATCAGTATGTACTACACGGCCTTCAATTTTCAGGGATTCAATTGCTTCGGGATCATCCACCTGAACTTCGATATACCGAAATCCTGAGTAAAAGAATCGCGGCTCATAGATTTCTGTATCTTCACCCTTAAGGGTATAGGTCGTCCAGACATCACTGTGATAGGAATGCTTGGTGCTGAGACTGTCGCCCGGTTCAAGCGATTTCGGAAACAGCTCGTTGTTGAGTGTTTCTGCCCCGCGGATTTTGATTTCTGTTCCTCTCTCGCCTTCCACGGTTAATCTCCACCAGCCGGGAATATTCTGCTCAAGATCATAGAGAAAAACTCCCCGTTCCGGGTTGATTTTAACCAAAGGCTCTATAGTTTCCACAACCCGAATGGGCGGCATCACCTGCGAGTCCATAATTACGCCAGGATTCTCTGCGACTTTTACTGATTCCCATGAAGAGTCATCAAAACCGATGGTATTCCATCCCTGCTGTTCGAGGCGCGCATCATAATCTTCGCCGCCGTACACATTGTTATAAACAATCGGACTCGCATCCGTCATCCAGCCGCCATCACTTCCAATGATCTCTTCTGAACCGTCTCTGTACTGAATATGAAGCTGAACGATTCCACTGGGCGTACCAAATTGATTGTTCATCCCGTGCCAGGTCCAGCGCCCCTCTTCCGCTTTCAGACGGAAAGCGCCGTTCCCCAGCCAAAGTCCAAAAGCATTTTTACCCTGTTCCAGTTGATCCGCTACATCATACGTTTCATATAGAATTCGTTTGCGATAATCTGTAATGCCGGGATCCAGAACATGATCCCCTACCTTACCGCCATTCAGGTAAAATTCATAATAACCTACGCCGGTTACAAAAGCGGTGGCGGACTGAATATTCTTTTCGATGGTAAATTCATTTCTGAACAGCGGCGACGAAACCGTGCTGTCCGGTGTGGTAATCCAATCTGCCTGCCAATCCTCTTGATTCAGTATTCCCATTTGAAAAGCCTGAGTTTCACTCCAGGGCGCCGGGTTTCCTTCCTGATCCCAAACCCGAAGCTTCCAAAAATATTTTCCGGTACTGGAAAGCTGGTCTCCTTCGTACGAAATATTGAGGAGATCCGGGCTGTTCACTTTTCCGGAATCCCATAGTAGAGCCTCTTCATTTTCAACACTTTCTCTGCTGTCTGAAACAACAATTCTGTACGCAGTTTGCCCCGCCCCACGTGTTTCATCGTCGTAAACCCAGGAAAACCGCGGTTTCTCTATATCAATACCGATAGGATTTGCTAGATATTCGACCTCTAAACTCCTTACATATGAAGAGTTTTCGTTTTCAGAGCAGTTGGTAAGAACTAAACTGCTCATCATCAAAAAGAAGCAGAAAGTTGGTAAAGTCTTTTGTAAATGAATGGTCATAAAAATGAGATTATTCTGTTTGATCCCTTTCAAAAACGCCACCGCATTTGAACATAATTTATTTCAATCATATCCGAACCAGTGGCAAACTATTAAATGTATAGAGGATCTCGTTCGTCTAATCTACTTCATTATAATTTCTCCGAAGACTTTGCATCACCGCATTTTTGCCAGATACCAGATTTCTGACTTTTCAAATATGATTATCTATCACTACTTGGTTAAATGTCGATCTCATCATATTCGACATTGATATTCAAGGCCCGGTGAGTCCTATCAGTGAGTATATTCACAGGCATATATACTCTACTAACCATTGCATCCTTTTTAAAATGTCAGGGTTTTCAGTTTTGCCTCGAAGGATTGAATTTTTGTTTCCAATGATTTTGTATTTTCAATTAATAAGTGCAACATAGCGACTATAATGTATCGCCTGAATAATCATTAGAATTTTTAAAATTTTGACTAAAATCCTTTTAAAGGGCTTTGCAAAACCCCTGCTATTTCGGGTGTTGGTGGTTCATTTGTAGTTTTCGGCAACTGATTCCGTAATTGTGCACGTAAACAGGATGATACATGGATAAATGTCACCAACTCAGCATTTTAGACCAATGGGCCAGCAATTCCACCCAAGACTCCCGGTCTACGAAGCGTCTCCAGGAGATTGACGGGTGGATTGATTGGGAGCCCCACTATAAAATTGGCTCGTATTGACAGAACGGGCCCTAAAGCCGAACAAGCCCTTCAGGCCCATGAGCAGCAACTCGATGAAGCGGGTTATGATGAGATAGTTGTAGAAACCAATTGAAAAGACTTCTATAAGGGCCGAACGCCGCTGCGGTGGATCACTAAACATTTATATTTTTGATATGTAGTAATCAACCATTAAATTATCGTTACTTAACCGTTTAATCTGGTTGGTTTAATAAGTACTGGGTCAATTAACATGCCCTATAAATTATTGCTTTTTTTTCTTGTAGAATTGATCACAGTGTGTCTTGACTCTCGTAAAAAATGAAAAAGATCTACCGATTTTAAAAATGGGCCATGGTATAGACTCCAATCATTTTGTTTATAAAGCAAAGGTTTTTTATAGCTTAACGGATTTTCGAGAAATCAGACGGGAAGATTCATATTGATATCTATCCACGCCAGTGACTGAATTCAGAACGTGATCTGTTTCAATCGCTTCAAATAGGTAGCGTCGATATGACGAGGGTCTCCTCAAGCATGATTAAAAGGTTTGATCCGATTTTTAAAATTTCCAGTGCCCCATTTCTATTTGAAGATGAAGCTCACTGGTTTAAAGTCTTTGACGGCCAGATAGGATGTGAAGTATTGGAAGCAGATGAGACTATCAGGCTCATGGGGTTAACATATTATGATGCTGGAATCAGAAATTTTTATATGAAACACGGTCCTATTTTATCGCGGTGGCTATATCCCTGTTACTGGTGAATTATTTTGAAAGTATCAGCCTTTTCTGCCGCGTCTTTTTGGATACTAATTATTACAAAGGAATGAAAAAATGAATAAAAATGAACTCTCAATTACCGGGCTTAAAAACCATGTGGCTGTTCAAGAGTTTAGAAGTTCACAGCGTGCTCACGTATATGAAAACTCTATTCAGCAACAGGACGGTCACTTATATTTTTTAGTTCGTGAAAGCTATACAAAATTTCTAATAGTCGCTGCAGAGAATGGGGATACAACTCCATCAGATTTTCAGGGGCAACAGGTAACCTTGGGTCAATTTGTTTTTTTGAGATGCGAAATGAGTCCTGTAAATGCATCAGCTCTTCGCTCGAAGTTCGGCTTTACCAAACCAGTTTTAATTGGTAAAGATAACTCATATGGGTTTGGAGATCGCCTTGGTAACGCAGGCCCCGCACATTTGCGGTCCGTTCGAAAGTCTGGATTCAGACCGGTGCTTGCCCAGCAGTCGATACGGGAACTGGACAGAACCAACAGAACTGCACAAGAAGTAATGGATGCCGCAAGTTGGTCAGTTTTTCAGGAAGGCTTTACAGAAGGATTTGGCGCAGATGCCGATCACCTGAAAACGACAGATCATATAGACAGAATGGTAAAGGCCGGTTTCACCATGTTTACTATTGATCCAAGCGATCATGTGGTAAATGAAGCTCTATCAATGGATCCGGAAAAACTGGACAAAGCGTTCAGCTCGCTGCCATGGAACCAGTTGAGAAGCCAGCCAGATGAACTGTTACAACGCTACTTAGGAAAAGAACTGAAATTGAAAAACAACCTTATTCATGCTCCTTCAAAACATGACGTTCTTAAGGGTATGGTAAAGTATGGCCACGTAATCACTCATACCAAAAAACTTGCTGATTATCTCGAAAATACCTACCCGGACCATCCCGCAGAACTGGAGCTTTCTGTAGATGAAACGGAGCTTCCTACGACACCTTTTGAGCATTATTTAATTGCTTCGGAGCTAAACCGTCTGGGGGTTCAGTTAGTCAGCCTTGCGCCGCGTTTTTGCGGTGATTTTGAAAAAGGGATTGATTTCAAAGGGGACCTGGACCAGTTTAAAGAAGACTATCAGCAACACCTGGCCATTGCGGAGAGGTTTGGAGGGTACAAATTAAGTATTCATTCAGGTAGTGATAAATTCTCGGTATATAAAGTTATAGGTTCGATAAATTCCGGTTCTGTACATGTAAAAACAGCAGGTACCAGTTACCTTGAAGCACTTCGGACAGTTGCCAAGGCAGATCCTGAACTTTTCCGGGAGATCCTCTCATACTCAATCAAGCAATTCAGCGAGGATAAAAAGACGTACCATATTTCATCTAATCTGAAAAATGTTCCGTCACCTGGATCACTGGAAGACAGCCAATTGCCGCCTCTCCTGGATGATGACGACACCCGTCAGGTTCTCCATGTTGCTTATGGGTCTATTCTATCAGCAAATTCTGACAGTAATTCATTTAAAGCGCGCCTGATGAATTCCCTGTCGGAGAACGAGCATCTGCACGAAAAAAATCTGGAACATCATTTTTATAAGCACCTGGAACCGTTTAAATAAATCATGAATGGATAAATCAGATAAACTATTTAATCTTCAAGGTAAAGTTGCTGCTGTAATTGGCGGCAGTGGGGTTTTAGGCGGAGAGATGGCACGGGCACTTGCAGCCTCGGGTGCCAAAACGGCTATTCTATATAGCGGAAATCGATCCGGTGCTGAAGAGGCGCAATCAGATATTGTGGAATCAGGGGGAGATGCCTTGGTTTGCCAGGCAGATGTGCGGGAGGAATCCTCACTGGAACAGGCATTAAACCAGATTTTAGATAAATGGGACAGGTTGGACATCTTGGTCAACGCACCAGGTGTAAACTCCACAACACCTGTTATGGATATTACTGAGGATGAGTGGAATAATATTCTTGATATCAACCTGAAAGGAGTATTTTTTGCAAGCAGACTTGCCGCAAAACAGATGATTCGGCAGGGTGACGGTGGCAGTATTATTAATATTTCATCTGCATCTTCCAATATCCCTTTATCGAAAGTATTTACGTACAGTATATCGAAAGCAGGCATGAATAATATGACAAAATTCCTGGCGCGCGAGTGGGCACCTCACAATATTCGTGTAAATGCCATTATGCCCGGATTTTTTCCTGCTGAACAGAATCAAAAAATTCTTACTAAAGAGCGGGAGAAATCAATCTTTAATCATACTCCGATGAATCGATATGGCAAACCCGAAGAACTTTCCGGGGCGTTAATCTGGCTCGCATCAGAAAAAGCCTCTTCATTTGTTACGGGGTCCATAATGCCGATAGACGGTGGGTTTACAGCCATGACAATTTAATCAGTCTATTAATCTTTTAATTACACGATCTATGAACAAACAGGAAACGATAGCATTTATTGAGCATCACAAAGCAGTTGCTGTAATGCGTTTTTCCGATTCCGACCTTTTTGATCCACTGGCCGAAGCAATCTTCAATGGAGGTATTCAGATCATTGAAATCACAATGACTGTCCCGGATGCTCTCTCAATTATTGAAAAAGCCAGGGCAGGCAATTTAGATGATCGATTGGTTGGAGTAGGTTCTGTTTTAGATGCTAAGTCCGCCCGGCAAGCAATCAAAGCAGGAGCTCAGTTTATAGTAAGCCCTGTTTTGAAAAAAGAAATTATTATGGAAGCTCAATCAGCGGACGTTCCTGTTATGCCTGGAGCATTCACACCCACAGAGGTTCAGACTGCATGGGAATGGGGTGCAGACGTTGTGAAAATATTCCCCGCTAATATTTTGGGGATGGATTTTTTTAAAGGCGTAAAAGCCCCTATGCCTCATCTTAAGCTGATGCCTACTGGGGGAGTTTCTCTTACAAATGCCAGAGACTGGATAAACTCGGGTGCATGCGCTGTTGGGATAGGAAGTGCTTTATTGGATAAAGAAGCCATCAAAAAAAGAGATTTTGATCAAATTCGGGAGAATGCAGAGGCATTGGTTTCAAATTTAAGTGAAGAGTAATTACAGGAGCGCTAAGAGATTTAGAATGGGCCTGATACTGTTAGGTGTATTTTTGTTATTTGAAACGATATTTCAACAGGAAATATCACGGATATCGGCCCGGGAATAAAAGATTTTTGCAATACCAAAATAGATGCCAGTGAGATGAAGAGGAATGTAAATTCGTTTAGCTTTATACCATTTCAAGAATAAGGAGAATCTATCCATTTAATTTTAACTTAATTACATCAATAGATACTATGAAAAAAGTAATCACCTTTGGCGAGATTATGTTACGGTTGTCACCTCCCGGTTTTTTCCGGTTTTCACAGACAAATACGTTTGATGTCATTTATGGGGGCGGCGAGTCGAATGTTGCGGTTTCTCTGAGTAACTATGGGGTTCCCAGCCAGTTCGTGACGCGCCTGCCGGACAACGATATTGGCGAATGTGCGATGATGGAAATGCGAAAAAGAGGAGTCGACACATCTCAAATCGTCTACGGAGGAGAACGTCTTGGGATCTATTTTCTGGAAACCGGAGCAGTCAGCCGTGGCAGTAAAGTGATCTATGACCGGGCCCATTCAGCAATGTCCACAATCCGCCCTGGAATGATTGATTGGGATCAAGTCTTTGATGGGGCTGAATGGTTTCACTGGACAGGGATTACGCCGGCTATTTCTCAGGGAGCGGCTGATGTTTGTAAGGAAGCGATTGAAGCGGCAAATAAATTGGGAGTAATGGTATCGACAGATTTAAACTACCGGGCAAAGCTTTGGAAATACGGTAAGGAACCCGGAGAAGTGATGCCGGAACTTGTAGCCGGCTGTGATGTGATTTTGGGTAATGAGGAGGATGCCGAAAAACACTTCGGAATTCATCCCGAATCGGTGGATGTTACACGGGGAGGCACGGTTGAATCAAAGGCCTACCGTTCGGTCTGCGAACAGTTGATGGAACGGTTTCCAAAAGCTCAAAAGATAATTACGACTTTGCGAGGTTCTATCAGCGCCTCCCACAATACGTGGTCCGGCGTTTTGTATAACGGCGATGAATTTCTGGAAGCACCAACATACGACATCACGCATATCGTTGACCGCGTGGGTGGAGGAGATTCCTTTATGGCAGGCCTTATTTATGGATTACTTACCTACAGCGGGGATGACCAAAAAGCTTTGAATTTTGCTGTGGCCGCCTCATGCCTGAAGCATACCATTTATGGAGATGCTAACCAGGTAACGGTTGAGGAAGTAGAAAAACTAATGGGCGGAGATGCTTCCGGCCGGGTATCCAGGTAAGGAAGAAGAACAGTTTGCTAAAATTCCGCTTTTAAAATCCATCCTGAAACTACTAAGATCAAATAAATTTTGTCATGAAGAACAACTTTATTACCAACGATTTTCTGCTGCAAAATAAACAGGCGAAGGAGTTGTATCACAATCAGGCTTCAAAACAACCTGTAATTGATTATCACTGTCATCTACCACCTCAGCAAATAACAGAAGATATTAAATTCGATAATCTCACAAATATCTGGCTTGATGGTGATCATTACAAGTGGCGGGCGATGCGTGCCTGTGGTGTGAATGAACACTACATTACTGGAGATGCATCAGACAAAGAGAAATTTTTTGCATGGGCTAAAACGGTTCCAAAAACCCTGAAAAATCCTCTGTACCATTGGACCCACATGGAACTGGACGACCCATTTGAAATCAATGACAGGTTGCTGGATGAAGACTCTGCCGAATATATTTGGAACCAGTGTAATGAAATGCTTCAGCAGCCAGAATTTTCCACGAGAAAATTGCTCAGAAAAAACAATGTAAAAGTCGTTGCTACCACGGATGACCCTACAGATTCCCTTACTCATCATCAAAATCTAAAAAACGAGGGGAAGTCCGACTTTGTAATGGTTCCAACGTTCAGGCCCGACCGCGGAATGGAAATTGAAAACGGTGAGACGTTCAGGAATTGGGTTGAGAAACTGGAAGAGGTTTCCGGTATTTCAATAACTACCTTTCAGGATTTTCTTGATGCGTTGAAACAACGTCACGATCTGTTTGATGAGCTGGGCTGCAGAGCATCAGATCATGGTACAGAAGAACCGTATAGTGAACCTTTTGCAGATGCTGAGGTAGAGCATATTTTTTCTACGGTGATGAAGGGCAACACTGTCTCAGAAAAGCAGGTCAGAACATTTAAGTCGGCCTTCTTATATTTTTGTGGTTTAATGGATCACGAAAAAGAGTGGGTCTTTCAGCTGCATATTGGTGCGCTAAGAAATAACAACTCCCGAATGAGAGAAAAGCTGGGGCCGGACACAGGCTTCGATTCGATAGGTGATTTTGAAATGGCACGTCCTTTGGCGCGGCTTTTAGACCGGCTGGACCAAGAAAACAAACTGCCGCGTGTGATTCTCTACAACAACAATCCCCGCGATTTCGAATTATTCGCAACGATGGCCGGCAATTTCCAGGACGGTATCATTCCCGGGAAGGTTCAACATGGGCCTCCCTGGTGGTTTCTGGATCAAAAAGATGGTATTGAAGAGCATATTCAATCACTATCTAATATGGGGATAGTAAGTGAATTTATTGGTATGACAACCGACTCACGAAGCTTTTTATCTTATTCAAGACATAACTATTTCAGACGCATTTTGTGCAATGTGCTTGGTGAAGATTTAGAAAAAGGGCTGATTCCGGATGATATAAAGATGGTGTCCGCAATGGTCGAAAAAATCTGTTACCAAAATGCCAAGCGTATGTTCAGATTTGAGCAATAAAAAAAGTCATGAACCGGAATCAGTTGGCTGGTTGGTAAGTCAGCGCCCAATACTTTATTGGTAGTTACCGGATAATAATGAACAAAGCCGGTGAAATTATTTTAACCTGAATTAAACCTCATTGTTAAAATGGAAAAATCGGCTAAACAGAAAGACATGTGGAACATCGGAATTGTTGGATGTGGTAATATATCGGATACCCATGCCAAGGTAGTTTCAGCGCTGCCAAATTGTACTCTTGCAGCAGCCTGTACCCGAAATCGAGATCGACTTGAAATATTTTGCAGAACCCATGATACCATGGGTTATAGATCTTATGAAAAGTTTCTTTCCCACCCCAATCTTGACATTGTTGTGATCTGTACACCGAGTGGAACCCATCTTGATTATGGCTTAAAAGCTGCAGAATCAGGTAAACATGTGATTGTTGAAAAGCCAATAGAAATTACGGTAACACGCGGGCTCAACCTGGTTGAAGCATGCCAGAAAAACGGTGTTAAACTTTCGGTTATTTATCAAAACCGGTTTATGGATAGCGTTGCTAAAATGAATAAACTGCTTCATTATGGCGAAATTGGAGATGTCTTTATGGCTAGCGCTTCTGTAAAATGGTTTCGTGATCAGCAGTACTACGATCAATCAGACTGGCGTGGAACTTTTGCACTTGATGGAGGCGGAGCGGTAATCAACCAGTCCATTCATACAATCGACCTGTTACAATGGATGCTCGGAGATGTTGAATCAGTTTATGGTTATACAGCAAACGCCAGCCATAGCGATATCGAAGCAGAAGATAACGCGACGGCAACTATCCGGTTTCAAAATGGCGTAATTGCGGTGTTCCAGGCCTCTACGTCAATAGTGCCCGCTCAGGAACGAAGAATAGAGTTTAATGGGGAAAAGGGTACACTTTTACTCCGGGGTGATAAACTCACTGTAAAAACTGGCGTAAAAATAACAGGTTCGCCGGGAGTATCACACTCAACAGGAGCATCAGGTCCACTTGAGGGGTTAGGTCATGAAAATCACCTTAAGCAGTACCAACATATCATTCGTGCTATCAGTGAAAATACAGAACCAGTTGTGTCTGGCAGAGAAAGTCTGAAATCACTTGCCGTGGTAGAAGCAATATATAAATCATCCAAAGAGAGGACACCGATTGATTTGGATCATTTATTACCTATCTAAGAGCCCACTCCGAAAAGTCATACGTTCTAAAAATTAATGGCACAAGCTTAAATAATTTAGACATTAAAACCCTCTCTATTTGATAGAGAGGGATATAGGGAGAGTTCTGAGGATAAACCTAAATTATTTAAGCTTGTTATCAAGGTCCGTTCTTTATCTGGCTTTTCGGAGTGGACCCATCTAATTAAACTCAACTTTCGGGGTTGGCTCAAGGCATTGTAACTCTATCGAATAGCATAGAGGCGGTCGTAGAATTAGCCGACTAACTCCACGACTTTGGCGCAGAGCCCAATAACCGGCATTACGCCTATCATATGCACCTATGCACCAACCAATCAATCATTCACAAAGAGACTACATCCAGGGGCTTTTGCGTGGCTCGCCAGCACCGTTTCCCGACGTGAGTTCTCCCTTCGTAGCCCGGGATCGCTACCAGATGTTTAATCAAGTGCTGATTTTAAAGGCAGAATTGTCTACATTTGAATAAGCCCTAAATAATTGTTTATATATGATTTAGGCACCATTTACTATGCGAAATTAAACGGACTTATTCTTTTTTATTTCCATAAATAACAACAGCTTATGTATATTATAACCCTCCAATTCCTGAACCCCGAAAGTCGATTTTTAAAATCATCAACCTGATGGTGTTGCACTGGTTATTTGAATTCAGGAAATTATATCACTTACAGAGGTTTTGAAGTTTTTTCTATGGTGGTTCTAAATTTGAGATTTGAACTTGATCGCTATGGCTTATTTAATTAACATTTAATTTTTTATTGAATAAAAAAGTTATATCAATGTTGATTTGTTGTGTAACTAAATAACTTTGGATCTTTTGATGAATTGATAAGATTTTTAACAAATGTCATTAAATTGAGGTAGGACAGTACAACTATCCTTCTCTACATCATTGATTTGACACTAAATTGTTTAAGACGATAATTAATGTCATGATTTTGTAATACTGTATAACTATCATTTACTTTTAAGTTTTTACTTTTGAGTCCACTCCGAAAAGTCAGATTAAGATCTAATGTTTATAACAAGCTTAAATAATTTAGACCGCATACCCCTCTCTAAATCTTTAGAGAGGGGGTGGGGTGAGTTCGAAACAAATAAACCTAAATTATTTAAGCTTGTGCCGCTGATTTTCAGAACGCATGACTTTTCGGAGTGGACTCACTTTTGAAAGCTGGAAAACATATCTACATAAAAAGTTTGTACAGAACCTTATTGAAATCAACTATCCAACCCCTTTTATATGTATAAAATAGATATGGTATAGTTTTGAAGATAAGGTAATTACAGCGGCCTTCTCTTTACAAACTTGCAAACTGTTTTAAAGGTTCTATCTAAAATTTTTTTGTTTATAAAGACTGATTGTAAGGTCAAAATTGTAGTGATTTCTGTAAAATCATATTGGTAAATGAAAGTTCAAACACAGCAGATCGAAGTTTACATGATCCGAGTTTAGTCTAATGTAACTTGGATTTAACATTTAACTGTTCAGTTGTTAGACTGATTCACGATTCATAGTGCTTTAAGCCAATTTTGATTATTTAAAAAGATTCCTTGCACACACATTTATAGTTGATGAAAAAGAATAACGTTCGACTCATTGATATTGCCGAAAAACTTAATCTGAGTAAAGTCAGTATTTCTAAAGCCCTTCGAGATCATTCCGATATTGGTGATGAAACAAAAAAGAGAGTAAAAAAGGTAGCGAAAGAGATGGGCTACCGACCCAATCTTGTTGCGCGTTCGCTTACATCCAAAAAATCGCAAATTATTGGTGTTATCATACCAAAAATTTCCCATTATTTTTTCGCTCCAGTGGTTGAGGGGATTATCAACTCCGCAAGTAAAAGCAACTACGAAATAATTTTAGGGCTATCACTGGAAAATGAAAAAAGGGAAGTAGAACTGCTGGAATCTATGATAGATCTCAGAGTCGATGGCCTGTTAGTTTCAATTACTGAGCAAACAAAAAACTTAAAGCATTTCAAAAAATGTAAAGAGATGGGTATCGAGATTGTGTTTTTTGACCGGGGATTTTCCGATTCTGGTTTTTCATATGTAAGAGTTGATGATAGAATGAGTGCAAAAAAAGGAGTTGAACATTTGATTGATCAAGGTATTGAAAATATTGGTCACCTTGCAGGATACTCTTCAGTTGAGATCGGTATGGACCGGAAACGAGGATATTTGGAAGCCCTGGAGGAGGCGTCGATTGGCATGCCAGCAGAATCAATCGTTGAAGGCGGATTCAGCGAGAAAGATGGATACGATGGATTTGGACAGTTGATAGATCAGTATGGCATTCCCAAAGCACTTTTTGCTGTTACTTATCCAGTTGGCCTGGGAGCCCTAAGGTATATGAAAGATAACGATATTGATTCCAAAACTGTGAATATACTCACGTTTGGGGCCAGTGAGTTTAATAAATATCTCGAAAATCCGTTTGTATGTATTGATCAGCCAACATCCAAGTTAGGCCAACGGGCATTTGAAAAGATTCTTGCAGAAATAAAAGAAGATACAAAAAGGGGGCCTGAAATAATCCAGCTACTATCTACTTTGACGGCTTAATGGTTAATTGTGTCGTCCTGATTTTAGTTGACTCATTGTAAGGGATGCGGTTTAAAATAACCCATCCCCGGAAGCTACAATTGTACTGGAAACAGATTCAGAGATTAATAGCTATGGCTGTGTAAAAGCATCTTTCAATTCAGGACTGTCGGGTGTT
>JAWLEH010000126.1:0-9144 GCA_041686215.1 Balneolaceae bacterium
TAGGGTGAGTACGGAGGGAAATCCTAAATTATTTAAGCGGTGTTCGGTGAGTTTTACCTTTTTGGACAGCCACGGAGTTTGGGAGAGTCTGGAGGAAAATTATTTTTTAAGCACTGCACTTTCTCAATGCCCGTGAACGTGTCCGTTTCCAAAGCCATCTGTTTCGATGATGGAGTGCCAGTCGAAGCGCTCGTCGTATCCTTCGCGCTCCCACCAAAAGGGCAGGCGCTCGCGGCTGTAATTGCCGATCTCATTTAGTGTGGATGCGTCGTACAGCCGCCCGTTTACCATGGTGTAGACCACGTTTTCGGTGTCGTAGATGTCGTCCAGCGGGTTGCCGTCAATCACGATCAGGTCGGCCAGTTTACCTTCCTCAAGGGATCCGAGATGATCCCCGACGCCAATGTAGTTGGCTCCGTTGATGGTGGCCACTTTCAGCGCGTCATGGTTGCTCATACCGCCCTGGGTAAACATCCAGGTTTCCCAGTGTGCGGCGAGGCCCTGAAGCTGTCCGTGTGCCCCGATGTTAACCGTTACACCCCGGTCGTGCAGTTCTTTTGCTGCGGCCGCACTTTCAAAATGGCCGATTTCGTACTCCTCTTCGGGAACCATGGTTCGGTGGCGGCTTCTTGAGTCCACAACACCACGCGGGGTGAACGTAAGCAGACGCTCTTTCTCCCATACGTTCGTGTGCTGGTACCAGTAGTACTCTCCACTCATGCTGCCATAGTTTACCACCAGGGTGGGCGTGTAGCCGACATCCGAGGCTTCCCAGATTTTCAGTACGTCGTTGTAGAGCGGGTAGATCGGCACGTTGTGTTCAATCCCGGTATGCCCGTCCAGAATCATACTCATGTTGTGTGTGAAGGTTGATCCCCCTTCGGGCATCACGTTTACCCCAAGCTCGCGGGCTGCCTCAAGCACCTGCTGGCGCTGATCACGCCGCGGCTGGTTGTAGCTTTTTACCGAAGTAGCGCCAAATGCCTGGGTTCTGCGAATGGCGGAACGGGCGTCATCCAGGTTGTCGATGACCGTTTTTTGCACGTTCTCCGCACCATAGAGAATGCGGCCGGTTGAGAAGATACGAGGGCCGGTCATGGTGCCGGTGCGAACCATCTCTGCCTGAGAGAAGATCATCTCGGTGTTAGAAGACGGATCGTGTGCGGTGGTTACGCCATACCCGAGATTTGCGAAATAGTGCCATTGCTGCTGCGGACTGAGTCCTTCCCGGAAGTTGCCAATGTGCGCATGGGCATCTACCAGGCCGGGCATAATGGTTTTGCCATCCACATCTTCCACGAAAGCGTTGTCCGGAACGGTTATCTCACCGGCGGGGCCAACTGCCTCAATCCGGTTATTGCGTACCACAATGGTTCCGTTTTCAATCACCTCATCACCGTTCATCGTGATGATATGCGCATTTGTAAACGCCACAACTCCCGATGGCGTATCGCTTTCCAGCTCCAGGCCGATGGAAATTCCGTCACTGTCGCCGAGGGGTAGCTCCTCACCGTTTTCCGTTTCACCATTCAAAAAATCGAACGCTTTCTGCAGTTCAACCGTGTAATATTTTTCGCCAAGGGTCCAGTTAAGGTGTTCACCGTCAGAAGTCCACTGCAGGTTATAGCCGGCATCTCTGGCCACATGGGTCACGGGGAAAGATTGCGTGTTGGCGTGCAGGTTCAGCTCCGACCCGGTTTTTGGCATCGGTGCGATATACACTTTGTAGAGTTCGGTAAACGCGATCCACTCATTATCCGGGCTGGGCGTGAAGTTGATGGCATATTCAGATGTGAAGTGGTGCTTTTCATCCTGCCCGTTCAGATCCACACTTCGGAAGTTGGTTCCGGCCTGGTAAAAAATTCGATCTCCGTCGGCATTAAAAATGGGATTGCTTCCGCTGTCACGGACTTTTTTCATTTCTCCGCCACCGGCCGGCATCGTAAATATGCCAGTATTTTGCGTGTATGCATAGCCCTGGTGGTTGTTGCCCGATTCAAGCCGAAAGAGAATGGTTTCCCCGTCAGGAGAAAACGAGGGTTCGCGGTAAATACCCTTTTCCGATGTGACGGTTTCCGGGGCTGCCCGACGCCGGTCGAGCCGCAGCGTTTTGATTGTACCGAGATCCTCGTCAGTCCAGGTGACCCAGGCGAGGGTGTTCCCGTCAGGTGAAAACACCGGTTCAAACTCAAGATTCTCCTCGTTTGTAAGCCGTTCGGGGGTTCCGTCGGGCAGATCTTTTTTCCAGAGATATCCTGCCGCGTTAAAGACCAGCATCTCTCCATCGGGAGAGGTGACCGCGTGACGAATCGCTTTAGCCGTGAAGGTGTCAGGAGCGGGATCAAATGTATGCTGTACCGCATCTGCTACCTGCTGATTCACCTGCGCTGTGAAAGGGATCTCCTCAACGTCCGGGGATTCCACATTCAGTTTATGAATTCCGCCCTGGGCCCAAAAAATGAGGTTTTCACCGTCTGGTGTCCAGTTAAAGTTGGTGTAGGGGCCAAAAATTGCCCAGGCCTGTTGCTGATCGTAACTCATCTCATCATATACCGGACGTTCGATGCCGGTTTCAAGATCGCGGATGTAGAGAACGGATTTGGTGCGAACCCGCTTCACAAAGGCCATTTTTGATCCATCCGGCGAAATCGTTGGAGAGATCGCACCGCCCGGTCCTCCGGTAACCTGCTCAGTGTCGCCGGACTCCCGGTCGTACCGATTAATCACATAGATCTGGCTGTTGGGATCTTTGTTGTACTGAAAAAATCCGCCGGGATAGACATCCTGACTGTAGTAAACATAGCGCCCGTCGGGAGATACGAAGGGCTGACCCGCATCCTGCTGATCATTGGGCCGTTCGGTAAGCTGAATCCCGGAACCGCCCGTGATGTGGTACATCCACATCTCACCGGCACCCAGCGAACGGGCTGAGGTAAAGTGTTTTCGTGCAACCAGGTAATTCCCATCCGGGGTCCAGGATGCATTGTTCAGAAGCCTGAAACTTTCCTCCGTAACCTGCCGTGCTTCTGACCCGTCGCGGTTCATCACCCAGATGTTATCGCCTCCGCCGGCATCGCTGGTGAAGGAGATTTTGGAGCCGTCGGGGCTGAATCGCGGCTGTATCTCATACGCCAGGCTTTCGCGAAGAACGGTGGCTTCACCACCGGTCACCGGCATGATGTAAAGGTTGCCAAAAAGGTCAAAGACAATCTCTTCGCCATCCGGACTCACATCCAGGTTCATCCAGGTGCCTTCGGAGGTTTCAAAACTGATTTCTGAATAATTGGCACGATGTTGAGTTACGTCCCATTCTTCATCACCATTATCCTGGGCTGAGAGCTGAAATGATACAAGCAGCGATATAAAAAGCAGTAAAGTAGGTTTCATAAAATTACACATTCATTAAAAATCAATTGGAGGGATGTTACTAAAAGTTCATGAGAAATTCGGGGATAAAATGATAGAGTTTACCTCTCTGACAACGATCATTATATTCTGCATAGAAACCCTTGTTCCACATAAATATCCGGGTTGTATACCCCCTTTAAATAATCATTCCGTACTCTGGGGCGGGATCATTGCTCCGGTTTTAAGAGTGTAAATGGTGAAAAATGGTTTTATTCCGACCTGTGATCAGGATTTGTACCACTGGATTCTGTTGGAGTTAAGCCTTCTTACAGATTTTTTTGGAACAATATTCCATGATAACTCTATGAATGTATAAGTGTAGTAATCATATATGCTTAGTATGACAAGAATAATAATTTGAAATCGATCAATACAACACTATGAAAGCAATAACGACATTTTTGCTTGCCCTTTTTATTACCATACCGGTTTTGGTGCAGGGGCAAAGCGAACCCCCAAGTGGCATGAACGAACTTCAGGCATACTCTGTGTTTGTTGATGCATATCGTTCTGAGGATTATGAAATGGCCATGAACTACGGGGAGTGGATCATTGAAGCAGCACCAAAAGAGATTGAAGGTTATGATGAATTCGAACTTGAAAGACAGTTCGATCGCATGATCAGTATTTACGCGGGTGCTGCTGAGGAAGAAGAGGATCCGTCCCTTCAGACCGAATATCTGGAGAAAGCAGCAGGCGTATTTGATAAAGCAGAAGATACCTTTTCTGATGATGAAATTGATGAGTATGATTGGGAACTGAAAGAGGGGCGTTTTTACCACGAGAATCGTGAAAATATGGATGCATCTATGGATGATGCCATAAGGCATTATTTTAATGCTTTTGAACTGGATGCAGAACAGTTTACACAGGAATCGGATGGGTTTTATGCCGAAGTATTACTGACAGAACTTGCACGTGAAGGCGAACGCGACCGGGCTTTTCAGATGATTGAAAATATTGAAGAGATGGCCTCCGGACAGCTGCAGTCAACGATTGATGATGTGCGTGAGTCACTGTTTGAAAACCCCGGGGAGCGAATTGAATATTACGAATCACAATTAACTGAAGTGGATGATGCAGAAAAAGAACGAATCCTGAATGATCTTGTAGATCTCTACGAGGAAGTGGGGAGCGAAGAGAAGGCAAGGGAAGCTGCAGTTGAACTCTACGAATTGAATGATAACTTAGAAAATACGCGTGCTGTCGCAGATATTAATATTTCTGCCGGAGAATATCGCTCGGCGGTTGACTACCTCCTTGAAGCTGAAGAGCTTGCCGAAGACGAGGATACACGTTTTGAAATTTTTCTTCAACTGGCCGAAACATACCAGCAGGTGGAAGAATTTGAAGATTCCAGGGAATATGCGCGAAAAGCAATTGACCTGGATGAAAATTCCGGTGAGGCCTACCTGAGAATGGCTTCTTTATATGCGGGAACTGTTTCAGGCTGTGTGAATGGCAGCAAACTCGAACGCGAAGACCGGGCCGTATACTGGTTAGTTCTCGATTATCTTGACCAGGCACGCGCTGCTGATTCATCGGTAGAAAGTGAAGCTCAAAACCGGGAAGAATCTTACGTAGAAGCAATGCCCAGCGATGAGGATAAGTTCTTTAACGAATGGGAAGCCGGAGATTCATTCCAGATTAATGGAGACCTGAAAGACTGTTACGCATGGATTAACGAAACTACAACGGTTCGTTAATACTGGCAAAGAACAGGAGTACACCAATGCCGTATATCAATCCCCGGATATTGATATACGGTTTTTTTTATTACAGAAAATGAGAGCTTATTTTTTACTGCGAAGCATCATCTCCTGGATCACGGTATCCAGCGGAACTTCTCGTTCAACAAGCAGCACAAGCAGGTGATAAATCAGGTCAGCCGATTCGTTAATCACCTCCGATTGCTTCTTGTTTTTTGATGCGATAACGGTTTCTACCGCTTCCTCTCCAAGTTTTTGAGCAATCTTGTCAATTCCTTTTTTAAACAGCTTGCTTGAGTATGAGCCTTTAGGCATCTCCTCTTTGCGTCTGATGAGCAGACGTTCGAGGTCGTATAAAAATTCAATCTCTTCTTTGGTATCCATATCAATTATTAGGTTTCATTATGAAGCAACCGCACGCTAATGCCGTCTTCAAACATTTTTGCTTTTAAATCTTTGATTTCAATTTCTTTAAAGTGGAAAATACTGGCCGCAAGTACGGCATCTGCACGACCAATGGCCACTGCATCGCAACAGTGTTGTATGGTTCCGGCCCCGCCACTGGCAATAACTGGTATACTTACCCTGCGGTTTACCTCTTTAAGCAGATCCAGGTCAAAACCGGACTTTGTTCCGTCGCGGTCCATGCTGGTGAGAAGTATTTCTCCGGCACCGCGTTGCTCCGTTTCCATGATCCAGTCCAGGGCATCAAGGCCGGTGGGTTCCGATCCCCCTTTCACATAAACCTCCCAGCTATTTCCGCTTTGTTTTGCATCTACCGCTGCCACAATTGCCTGCGAACCAAAGGCATCAGATGCTGCCGTAACAAGGCCGGGATCTTTTACAATAGCACTGTTAAGAGATACTTTATCCGCACCGGCTTTTAATATTTCTGCAATTTCATTAACCGATTTTATGCCTCCACCAACAGTAAACGGAATATTGATGTGTGCTCCAATATCTTTTACAAGCTTGATGAGCGTTTTTCGCTTTTCTTTCGTGGCCGTAATGTCCAGGAAAACCAGTTCATCAGCACCTTCTTCTGTGTAGCGCTGTGCAAGTTCTACCGGATCTCCGGCATCGCGAAGCCCTTCAAAATTGACACCCTTAACTGTGCGTCCGTCTTTTATATCAAGGCAGGGTATGATTCGTTTTGTGAGCAACTGAAGCGGTATGAATTTCAATTATGACGGTTTGTTTACCTCAATACTAAAAAGCGGTGAAGTAAATAAACATAACCCGGAATGTCGTCTGTTAAATGCCGCGACGTCGATTATCGCAAGATCCGAAGCGGCATCGCATTGCGATTTGTTACAGCACGGAATTTAAGAAAGAACAGGGCTTGTTCTAAATTAAATGTTCAAAATTGCGGGCATCAAACAGATTCGATTTGAGTAACAGAATCCATAGTTTCAGGCATGCCAATTTTATATGCTGATATTGCTTTTCCAACTGCTGTTCGCCAGGTCTTCACCTACGATACCCGCGATGAATCCATACAGGCAGGTATGCGGGTGTGGGTGCCGCTTCGTAAGGAGTTTGCCATTGGTATGGTAGTGCGTGTGCACAAGCAAAAACCTGAGTTCAAGACTCGCCCGGTTGAAAAGATTCTGGACGAGGCCCCCATTATGGATGCAAGCATGCTTCAGCTTACGGAATGGATCCACAGATTTTACTACTGCAGCTGGGGGGAGGCTATACAAGCTGCACTGCCTGTGGGGCTGAACTTTTCATCAGAAAAAATTCTGCGGGTTAAAAAGGGATTTAAGGGAGATCCGGATAAAGAAGATCTTGAATTTTTGAACGCGATAGAGTCGGAGACCTTTACCCTTAAAGAAGCAGAAAAACGGTGGCGTGACGGAGAGGGAAAACGCCGTTTGAAAAAAGCCATGAAGAAAGGGTGGGTTACGGTTTGGGAGCAACCCCGGCAGAGGGTAGATTATAAGAAAATAAAGCATTGGGCAATCCCGGAATCTGTGGATCCCGTTCAGATTAAGCGTGGGCTATCCGACTCTGACCGGGATAAAAAATGGGTTCAGGCGTTCCTGGAACTGACTGAGTTGGATCTGCCGCTGCCGCATCGCGAACTGCTTGACCATAATTTATTTACCGCCTATACGCTCAAAAGAATCGAAAAAGAGGGTTGGATCGAATCGGTGGATTTGCCGGTGAAAGGTCCGGAGGATTATAAAGGTGTGCATCAACCCGAACAGATTAAAACACTGTCTGATCAGCAGCAGGCTGCCTGCGAACAGATTCACGAGATGCTTGAAAAAAGGGAATTTAAAAGTTTTCTGCTGTTTGGCGTAACCGGGTCGGGAAAAACGGAGGTTTACATCCATGCTCTGAAGTATGCCCTGGAGCAGGGGCGTGGTGGCCTTGTTCTGGTTCCTGAAATTGCGCTCACTCCGCAAACGGTGCAGCGCTTTTTCCAGATTTTCGGAGATCAGATTGCCGTGCTGCACAGCCGGATGAGCGAACGCGAGCGTTACGAGGCGTGGAAAAGTCTGCGGTCTGGCGAAAGGAGAATTGCGATTGGACCGCGTTCGGCAGTATTTGCCCCTGTGCAGGATGTAGGATTGATTGTGGTGGATGAAGAGCATGATACATCATATAAACAGTATGACCCGGCCCCTCGATACAATGCGCGCGATGTGGCGGTAATGCGGGCACATATGGAACGTGCGGTTGCGGTCCTTGGATCTGCCACACCAGGAATGGTTTCTGTGAAAGCGGTGAAAGAGGGGAAGCATGATCTGCTGCATCTGCCACTGCGTCCAACAGGAAGCATGCCCGAGGTGAAAATACTGAATATGATTGAGTATAAGTCAGCCATGCGGGGACCGCTTACGGTGGAGCTTCACCAGGAGATAGAGGCATGTCTTGAGCGCAATGAACAGGCGATTTTGCTTTTCAACCGGCGTGGGTATGCCTCGTATATGCAGTGCGAAGATTGCGGCCACATTCCCCAGAGTCCGGAGAGTTCCACCAGTCTCACCTATCACAAAAAGAAGAATATTTTACTCTGCCACTACAGCGGCTACTCCAGGCGTGCTGATACGCAATGCGAATTATGCGGGTCAAAAAATCTGAAGACCAAGGGCAGCGGAACCCAACAGGTAGAGGAAGAGATCGCGGGGCTCTATCCGGATGCACGGCTGCTTCGAATGGATCGGGATACAACATCGGGAAAGCACGGGCACCAGAAAATTTACCAAACGTTTTTAAACGGTGAAGCTGATATCCTCATTGGAACACAAATTGTAGCTAAAGGGCTTGATTTCCCAAATGTTACCATTGTGGGCGTTATCAACGCTGATACGGAGCTGGCATTTCCATCTTTCAGGTCGGGTGAGCGGATGTATCAGCTGCTCAGCCAGGTAGCAGGCCGGGCAGGGCGTGCCGAGAAGCCGGGCGTGGTGTACGTGCAGACCTGGAAACCGGAACACCCTGCAATCCACTGTGCAAAAACCCATGATTTTAAAGCCTTTTCCCGACAGGAGCTTGCAAGCCGGCAAATGTTAATGTTTCCGCCATTTTCGAGAATGGTGGTCTTCCAGTTCAAAAGTTCTTCCTGGAGTAATGTGCAGTTGGTAGCGGATAAGTTTTGCGATGCTATTCGTCTGGTTATTGGGGATGAACCGGTTGCAGGGCCTTCTCCATCAGTAATTGAGTGGATGAACGGCCAGTATCGATGGGAGGCAAATATTAAGTTAAGCCGTAATTTCAATGCTCACAATATTGAGCACATTCTCGATAGCATATTCAATCAATACAATAAAATGAAACCGAAGGGTGCCAGTTCTGTGCGTATTAATGTAGATGTGGATGCGGTAGAATAGCTTAAAAGAAGAGAATTGGAGTTTGATCTGGCTTATCTTAATACGTGATTTTACTATGTCTGGTATCTTTACCAACAGGCTTTTGCAGCGGAAATTCCAAAAGACGTATGAACCTGAGTTCGATTTAAAAAATGGCAAAAGCAGTCCAAAAAGGGCGTCATCTCGCACTTTTCCGAGGGATCCCT
>JAWLEH010000024.1:0-36975 GCA_041686215.1 Balneolaceae bacterium
GATTCAAATTTGTAATAAAGTCTAAATCTCCTTAAATCTGCCACGATCAAACAGACAAACCTGTAAACTTTTGAACAAGATCTCGATCAAATCGTTATACCGGAACGTGGCCGAATATTTCCGACTGCTGCTTGATGAGTTTATTCCCCGGAAAGAAGATGAGAAAGATGAGGAGCCATTCATTGTTGGCACATGGATTGCAAAAGGAAAATCATACGCCAACCGCTGGGTATTCCAGAGGTCAGGCATAGTTGAGAAGTATTACAAAAACGATCTATACAAAACCTATTATTGGTCCATTCGGGAAGAAACCGATTCGTCTGAAACCGGCATGCGCGAGTTGATCCTCTGTAACATCAACAATCCGAACATTGCCATTGAATTTCAAATTCATGTTTTAACCGGAGAGAAACTCATTCTTGCTTACGATATGGGTATTGAGGAATCTCAAAGAATATTTACGAAGTATTAAACCGGGCTATTTATTCAAAAACTCACTCCAGGCCTCCCGGTATAGATTCTTTGACTGACTAAAACCTGTATTGTGCCCGCCCCGCAGTTCCGTGAACGTTACCTGTTCCCCACCGGCGGTCTCCACAGCTATCCGGTACAGTTTTTCTCCGTGCCGAAATGGAATAATCCGGTCGTCTCTGGCATGCATGATAAGGATGCGTTCTGCACCTGTCCTCCGAATGTCATCATCGACCGGAAAATCAACGGCAACCAAAAAACCCGGAATAAAAGGATAGATATCTGTAGCAATATCCTTTCCGCTTGTGAAAACAGAGTCGAGCACCAGTCCTGTGCCCCTAAATTCCGCAGCCTGCCTGGCAGCTACCGCTCCACCCAGCGATTTGCCGTAAAACACCATTTGTACTGGCGAAATACCAAGCTCATCCCTGAGATATCGGGTCACAGATTTCCCGTCCTCGTATATTCCCTCCTCTGAGGGTGAACCTTCACTATTGCCGTATCCACGATAATCATACAGAAAAACTGCGGAGCCCTGCTCAGCAATTGTTTTTGCAATCTCAATTCTACCGCTGATGTTCCCGGCATTCCCATGTGAAAAAACAACAACCGGTTGACCTTCCGGCTCACCAATCATCCAGCCGTGGAGTGTTACACCGTCGGAAGTTTCTACCCGGTGCTCAGACCATTCCATATTGAGGCTCTCCGGCGTTTCCCAAAGTTCACCCGACGGATGAAAAATCAATTGATTTTGAAATAAAGTTAATAGTCCCACAATCACCAGGTATCCGGCCAATAAAAATAAAAGTGCTTTTAAAAAAATTTTGTTCATATCCCAGACTTAGACAGTCCCTTCACTTTCTATTCAGACATTTCAGACCGGATCAAAAATTCATTCTGCCATTCGTCGTAGCTGACGGTTAGCTCATTTGGCCGGCAGCATACCTGGCAGTCTTCAATATATTGTTGTGTAGAGCCCTGCGACGGGTCCACAAACGTACTGTTCACTTCCCCGCAGTACGCGCAGGTGTACTCGCAGCTTTTTGTTTTCGCCGTGTATTCACTGTTCATTTCGTGGCCTTTTCTTATTGTTCATATGATTAGTAACAACAATTAATGCCTGACAGAAAATTCGCGAAAAGATTCACTCAGCGCCTCAGCCTCTTTATCCACCGACAAGTTATCCACCCGGGCCATCCGGGGCCCTTCTTTGAGGCGCTCAATTAAGGTGTCGACAGATGAGCGATCTCCCTGTAAAACGGCTTCAACATCACCATCCGGAAGATTTCTCACCCAACCCAGAACACCCAGTTCCTTTGCATTTACACGGGTAAAATGCCGGAAACCGACACCCTGAACCCGTCCCGATAATCGAATATGTTTTTTAGCTTGATCCATAATGGTTGAATCTTCTATTTCTTCTTATCTTCAGTGCTCAACTGAAGATAGATATTCATGACACTTACACAACTTAAATATATTGTTGCAGTAGACAAATACCGCCATTTTGCAACTGCCGCGGAAAAAAGCTACGTCACGCAGCCTACACTCAGCATGCAGATTCATAAACTCGAAGACGAGCTGAATGTTGTGCTTTTCGACCGTTCGAAATCTCCTGTGGTACCCACCGAGATCGGTGAAAAAGTTTTAGAACAGGCGCGTATTATTTTACAGGACGCTCGCAGAATCACTGATATCGTTCAATATCAGGAAACATCTCTCAGCGGAACCTTTCGGGTTGGCGTGATTCCAACAGTGGCCCCTTACCTGGTACCCCGGTTTCTCCACGCCTTCCTGACGGAATACCCCGATGTAAATCTTGTATTTGAAGAAGCATTAACGGACGCGGTAATCGACGGGCTTGGAACGGACGATCTGGATGCCGGTATTATTGCTACACCTGTTAAAGAAGCGCATATTTATACTGAGGACCTTTACGTTGAGCCCTTTGCCGGATATTTGTCCAACAGCCACTCTCTTGTCAACAAGGACAAACTTACTGTAGATGATCTTGATCAAACCAACATCTGGCTGCTAAACGAGGGGCACTGTTTTCGCGATCAAACCGTGAAAATCTGTAAAGAGGCATCAAAAAAGAGTAATTCTGCGATTGAATTTCGCAGCGGAAATCTGGAGACGCTGAAGAAACTGGTAGAACAAAACTACGGCATGACCCTCCTGCCCTGGACAGCTACGCAGCATTTTGACGGAAATTGTTCAAATGCCGTTCTAAAGCATTTTGAAGTTCCCGTTCCATCCCGGAAAGTGCGCCTTGCCTACAGCCGTAAGCATCTTAAACAAAACATTCTAAAGGCATTCCGGAAATCTATCCTGGAAAACATCCCCGAAGAGCTGATGAAAACCGAACAGCGAATGGTCATAGAATAGATTTATCAGAACGATAATTTTGTAACCCGGTATATGCTCAGTTCATTATCATTACAGTGGTTTACCGCCTATTATGTAGCACTGGGTACACTTTTGCTCGGCTATGGAATCTACCTGATTGCAAAACAGAACGAAATGGCCGATTACCTCGTCAGCCTGGCATCCGATGCCAACGAGGCACCCCGTATATTTCGGTCGGTACTCAAATACCTGTTGCTTTTTACACTTCCGGGGCTGTTTCTCTCCTTTTTTCCGTTTTCCTGGATCGAACTCATTTTTTCTACCTGGTGCCTGGTTATGATTTACACTGTGGGTCAGCTCCTGATCCAGTGGCCAATCCTGGCTAAACAAATTCTATCTGTGCAGAACCGGCTTCCGAAAAAAGTACGCTTCGCAGGAATCAATATGATATCGCTTGGCGTTGTGATGTTTATGCTTTGCTATGTATTGATCTCTAATCACTAAATAAATCATGCGTCTACAGAAAGCGGGTTACCAGGGCATCTATCTGCCGGATCTCGGGATTGCTATGGATGGCACTCACCCCAGTGCGGAGTATACATTTGTTACCCATGCCCATGCCGACCATATGCACAGAAATCACTCCGTGCGCACATTCGCAAGTGCCCCTACGCTTGATCTTATGAAACTTCGCGGCTTTAAAGGCAGCTCTGAAATCCTCGGCTTCGGTGAACCATTAGAAACCGAACGTTTTAAAGTTACGCTTTTCCCGGCCGGGCACATTCTTGGCTCAGCCATGATTTATGTTGAATCGGACAAAGGATCACTGCTTTACACGGGCGATTACAGAACGCCGCCCTCTCCTGCTACTGAGGGATTTGATGCGCCGGAGCAGGCGGATTATATCATTACGGAAGCTACCTTCGGGCTACCCATCTACCGGTGGAAGTCTAACGATGAGCTGGCAAAAGAGGTGCGGTTATTCGCACAGGAAACTCTTGAAGAAGGATACACGCCTGTATTTCTTGCTTATAACCTTGGTAAAGCCCAGGAAATTATGCATCTGCTTTCCGGCCTCAATCACCCGATTATGATTCACGGTGCGGGCTTCAAACTCTGCAGCGTTTACGATGACGCAGGTATCAACCTGGGACCTTATCATGCCTATGACAGAGATACCTGCGAAGGGAAAATTTTGGTTTGTCCTTCATCTTCCCTCTCCAATGGGTTTGCTTCAAATGTCAGGAAAAAACGAATTGCGTACTGCAGCGGCTGGGCTGCCCTCGAATCGCGCCGAACGCAGCTTACGGTTGATAAATTGATTCCAATATCCGATCACCTCGATTTTTATGAACTGATTGATTTTTGTGAGCAGCTTCAACCAAAAAAGGTCTACATCACTCATACACCTAATCCCGGTGTGGTTAAACATTTTTTGGAACAAAGAAGCATTACATCATCGTTTTTAAACCTGGAGATGGAGACTGATGATTAACGAAACCTCATTTTCTGAGCTTTGCAGCACCATTCAAACCATCCGGGAAACCCGCGGCAGTAATGCTAAAATAGCTACCTGTGCAAACTATCTGTCACGGCTAAATCAAGAAGATCTCTATCTCGCCTGCCGCTTTATCGGGGAGGGAGCTTTTGATGATATCAGCGGAAAGCGGGCTTCTGTCGGCAGCAGAACATCAGGACTGGCTGCTGCGGAATTTTGCGAGATTGATTACGATAACGTCTTTAAACCGTGCAGAACGGCAACCGGAAGCAGCTCTGAAACCATCGAAAAGCTGATGTTCGCCACCCCTGCTGCGCGCAGTAAAAGAAATCCACGGCCATGGACTCTTTCAGACATTGAAGAGGCCTTCAACGACCTTTTTGAAGTATCAAGCCGGGCAGACAAGCAGGAAATCTTACTGCAGACGTGGCAAAAAATGACCCCTGTTGAGATAAAGTACTTTATCCGCATGCTGGGCCAGGGATCACTGCGAATTGGATTTGAAACCAAATCACTGGTATCTGCCATAGCTAAAGCTTTTGGCCGGGACGCGGAGACCGTTCGGTACACTCATATGATTACGGGCTCTGCTGGAAAAACGGCCGTTCTGGCAAAAGAAAACCGGCTTGATGAGGCGACATTTAAGCTCTTCCATCCGCTCTCATTTATGCTGGCATCTCCCATAGAAAGCCGGGCACTTGACAGCCTTGACGGCTATATCTGCGAAGAGAAGTTTGACGGTATGCGATGCCAGCTTCACGCACAGGATAACCGCATCAAACTTTTCAGCAGAGATCTTAACGATATCACAGCAACATTTCCGGAAATCGTTTCCAGGTATAAACAGAAGCAGCTTCTGCCTACGGTTTTGGACGGGGAAATATGCGTTTTTAAAGAAAATACAATTCAGCCATTTCAGCTACTTCAAAAAAGAATGGGAGTGAAAAAGCCGGGAAAGAAGATTCTTGAAAAATATCCCGTATTGTTTATCGCTTATGACCTGCTATATAACGGAACCCGGCCCGTTTTTGATGACCCTCTGAACGAACGGCGTTCTCAGTTACGGAAAATTGCCGAAACACATAATATACCTTTCACCCTGCAGTTCCCCGTTAAAGACCGGGAACACCTGCAAGAACTTTTTGATAAAGCACTTTCGCACGGCAACGAAGGATTGATGCTCAAAAAAGAGGATAGCACATATGAATATGGCCAGAGAAGAAAATCGTGGCTGAAAGTAAAAAAGCCCGGTGGTACATTTGATACCGTGATGATGTATGCCCACGCAGGCAGCGGAAAGCGCGGAGGAACTTATTCAGATTTTACACTCGGGATTTCTGTGAAAGAGGATGAGCGGTACGAAGAAGAATTTATCCCCATTGGAAAAGCGTATGGCGGCTACACCGATGAGGAACTGAGGCGGATGAATAAAAAGATTAAAGAGCTTACTGTTGAAAAATATGGCCCAACCCTCGGCTTACTTCCTCAGCTCGTCATCGAAATTGAGTTTGATGATGTGCAGGTCAACAATCGGACAAAGGCGGGTTACACCCTGCGCCTGCCAAGATTTAAAGCCATCCGCTGGGACCTTGGACCTGATGATGTGGATACGTTGCATGATGTGGAAGCCTATTACAGGCAAAAAACAGAGGCTCGCTATGAAGATCAATCAGAAAACCCAAGCTTTATTCATTTTTCGCACACCGAATGAATGATATACGAATACACTCAGGTATTTGAATATTATTTTTAATATATCTTACATTTTTCAGTTAATGAACCCATGTAGTTTTTATAACTTGTGCCGGCCATGTATTTTGATATTGAAATCAAGCTCAGTACATTTTTAACCTGAGTTCGATTCTTACATGTGTCAAATACTCCCAAAAGCAGTCCAAAAGGACGTTAGTTACGTTAATTTGTCAATCATCATGTCATGCCACGCCCCGGCGTGGTATCTCCTGCCTTTGATAAGGACGGTAGATCACGCATCCCCCACAAAGATCCCCTCGGGAAAGTGCAAGATGACGCCCTTGTTGGACTGCTGTTACCATTTTTTAATCGAACTCAGATTTTTAGGCTTTTTTGCAGCTTACAGCACAGAATTCTTTACAAAATAATTTCTGATGGGTAAATGCTAAAGAATTCTCCGGAAATGTCGATAAGAATCATGCAAACTTCGTTTCCTATTTCCCCAATATGGTTCTCATAAAATCTTTTCTGCAACTTGCTGCTCTTGCTACGGTTCTGTTGGCTCAAAATCCTCAGAACACCGATCTGTCTGACCCGCAGATTAATGACTCAAATACGGGGATTGGTTCTGAAAGTACAGAGACCACGGAAATTGACTCCATCAGTCAGCAAGTAGAAACCATGATGCGGCAAAACCGCCTATCTGAAGCTTATGATTTGAGTCATGAAGGGTTAAAACTTGCCAGAGAGCAAAACGAGACAGATCAAATATTTGAATTTTACCTGCAGCTTGCCGGTCAGTTTCTTGACCGAAATGTACCCGATTCTACCATCCATTACTCAGAAGAGGCCCGCGAAATTGCCGAGAACGACGAACAGCTGCAGCAGGCATTGAACAGCCTGGGCAACGGCCATGCGAAGGCCGGCAGAAGTATTTTGGCTATCGACCTTTATGAGCAAGTGTTACAGATTGCTGACAGCCTTGGAAATGAAAAGTATTCCGTTGGCGTGTTGATCAACCTCGCAACTGCATACTCTTCCCAGGGAGATTTAAACAAAGGGTTAGAATACTATTTTGAAGCTCTCGAAAGATCTGAAGAGCTGGAAAATGAAGAATTTATTGCTGTTATCACCAACAATCTTGGGGACAAATATAACGAATCAGAAGATTACGACCAGGCTGAGTATTTTCTCAATCGGTCTAAACAGATCAGCGAAGATGTGGGATTACGATCAAACCTGCTGCGTGTTCTGTTAAACCTGGGCAATACCTATATGGCTACCGACCGGTTTGACGAAGCCGAAAGAGCCTACCGCCAGGTTTTGGATATGCATGAACAGGCAGGCAACGTCACCGGGGAGATCCAGGTGATTTATAATCTCGGCAGGTTAAATCTTGCCCGGGAAGAGTATACCTCAGCCCTCGAATACCTGCAGCAAGCTCTCCGACGAAGTGAAGAGGCTAATATTTTGCCGGGAGTATTCCACAGTACGATCGGACTTGGTGAGCTCTACCTGGAAATGGGAAACACAGCGCAGGCTATTGAAAGTTACGAACGGGGCGTTCGGGTAACGGAAGAAACCGGCAACCGGTCCATGAAGCTTACCGCATACGAAAACATGTATAATGCCCACAAAAATGCGGGAAATTCTGCTGAAGCCCTTGCATGGCTCGAAGAAGCTAATGATCTGAAAGAAGAGATGAGAACAGCAGAAAGTGAGCGGCTTCGCGCACAGTATGAGACCAAGTTCGATCTGCGGCGCTCAGAACAGGAAAAACAACTCGCGCAGATTCAGCAACAACAACAGGAAACACTTCTTGCCCAACAAAGATGGATCATTATTACCGCTTTGGTGGGTATTGCAGTATTGCTGATAGCAGGTTTCGTTCTTATCCGGATAAATACAAAACGTAAGGCAGCAAACGTAAAACTGACGGAGAGCAACCATCAGCTTAAAGAGCTGAATCAAACCGTCCAAAATCAGAAAGAAGAACTGGAACGTTTAAACAACGTGAAAACCAAAATGTTTGCAATTATTGCACATGACCTCCGCGGACCCCTCGGCTCTCTTCAAAGTCTGCTTTACCTGCTCCGGGAACACGACCTTACTGAGAAAGAGACAAACGAACTTACGGCCAGTCTTGAGAAAAACATGCTCGAAAATTCCAGTATGATGGACAACCTGCTTGGCTGGGCACAATCTCAGATGAATGGGCTGTCAATTAACAAACGTTCATTCGATCTCAGCCTTGCCGTAAAGTCTGTACTGGATCAGTTTAAGCTTCAGCTGGAAAGCAAAAAGATTGAAATGAACGTAGAGGTGCCGGAAAACAGCAATATCTACGCAGACTACGATCTGATGAAACTGGTGATTCGTAATTTAATCGCCAACGCAATTAAGTTCAGCAATCCCGGCTCCTCCATTACCTTACGAGCCAATAAGAACGACGATGGCAAGTACAGGATTGCTGTAATAGACCAGGGAGTGGGAATCCCGGAAGAACATCAGTCAAAAATCTTTTCCGATCAACATTTTACCAGCAAAGGAACTAACAAAGAAAAAGGAAGCGGCCTGGGCCTGAACCTTTGCAAAGAGTATGTAGAGAAACACGGCGGATCCATTTGGTTCGAAACAGAAGAGAACCAAGGCACTACATTCTATTTTACCATTGATGCTGCCGAAGAGGAAGAACTTGTGAACGCCTGACATAAGCTGTTTCCTTCGCCTCTTTCCGGGTTGTTACTCTTTACTTCATGCCATTCTCATCCGCTAAAAACCTACACTGCAGTAAAATGTCTGTCATATTTCATCCCCACAATGCTGTATTTGATTGAGAAAAACCAGCTACAGACGTACCGTTTTTATAATCCACTTCCGGTGGTAAAAATCCCCTCCATTTTTTGTATTTTCCCAAAGTATTATTGCGGTCTGTCTTGTTTCTGATTTATGGAACAACACGACTTTGATCGCGAGTTATTACAGGTTTATTAAATGGTTCTGTAACCTCCACCACGCAAAACAGCATCTATGTCTTTTAAAGCAGTACGTTATCTCCTGTTTCTGATTATTCCCTTTATCCTCCTGTCCATTTCATCAAGCTGGATTATGGAGTGGCTATGGCTCTCTGAAGTCGGGTACTCTGAAGTGTTCTGGACACTCCGAACCACACAGGTAATTCTTATTACAGTTGCCTCACTTGTTATCGGCAGCTACTTAATTCCAAATTTTCGACACCTTGCCGACCAGCTAAAACAGGTTTCATTTACAGGAACTCCGCTTCAGGGGATTGATCTGAATATACAAAGCCCTGAACAGCAAAAACGCATTAAACAATTTTTTACTCTTGGTGCTGTCGTCATTACGGCCATGTTTGCATTTGGATTTTACGTTCGCTGGGACGAATCCCTGCAGTTTATCTGGAATGAGTCATTTGGCGAAACAGATCCGCTCTTTGGTAATGATGTCGGGTTCTACATGTTTCAGCTTCCGTTTTTAGAGGTTCTGCAAACCTCACTCTTGGTTCTCACATTTCTAACAACAGCAATTCTTGCAGTTGTGTATCTGTTTTCCGGCCTTCTTGGTATGAAACCAGGCCAGGGTTTTACAGCTTCTAAGTCTGTACTCAACCACCTGCGACTCAATGGCGGGTTATGGCTCCTGATACTCTCCTGGGGATTTTATCTGGACCGATACGGGCTGCTTTTTAAGCCGGGAGGTATTGTCTACGGTGCAACCTACACTGACGTGACCATAGAACTGCCTGCACTCTGGGTGCTGTTTTTCATTACACTTGTTCTCTCTTTGATGGTTCTTGCAGCACGCTGGATTAATTTTGGCAAGATCATTCCAGGCCTGGCGATACTTGGGGTTATCGTTTTTGCGGCAGGACGAGTCGTACTGCCGGGAGTCGTTCAAAATTTCAGTGTCGATCCAAATGAACTGGAACTCGAAACGCCCTATCTCGAAAACAACATCGAAATGACCCGAATGGCCTTCGGAATTGATAATATTCGGGAAGTGGAATATCAAGCCGATGACACATTGAATATTCGTGACATCCGAAATAACCAGGATGCCGTCGACAATATCCGGCTTTGGGATCCCCGGCTCCTCATTCAAACGTACAAACAACTGCAGGAAATTCGTTCTTATTATGAATTTTATTCGGTTGATAACGATCGTTATGTGTTTGATGGTCAATCAACACAGGTTATGCTCGCCGCACGGGAAATCGCTCAAACACTTCCGAGCCAATCAGATACCTGGGTAAACCGGCACATGCAGTATACCCACGGCTATGGATTAACCATGAGTCCGGTAACGGAAACCACCAGCCAGGGCGAGCCACGTCTTGTTATCAGAGATTTACCACCGATCTATAACTTTGAAGAACTCAGAGTTGATAATCCCGCCATTTACTACGGCGAAAACAGCTCAGGATATTATATCGTCAACACAGGTGTGGAAGAACTTCACTACCCGGCCGGAGATGATAATGTATACACGCACTATTCCGGCCAGGGCGGCATTCAATTTACAAGCTTTTTCCGGAAACTTCTCTTTGCCTGGGAACTGGGCGACATCAATATTCTTCTTTCCGATTATATCCAAGATGAAAGCCGCCTGCAAATTTGGCGAAGCGTACAGGAACGAATTCAAAAAATCACCCCGTTTTTACGGCTTGATGAAGACCCTTACCTGGTAAAACGATCCGGTAAACTGTATTGGATCCAGGACGCATACACAACCTCATCTCATTTCCCTTATTCACAAAATTTTGAGGGCGTCAATTACATTCGAAACTCGGTAAAAGTTGTTGTGGATGCTTACGAAGGTACCGTCGACTATTATATGGTTGATGAGAACGACCCCCTGTTGAATGTCTACGATTCAATTTTCCCCGATTTGTTCAAACCGTTTTCTGAACTTCCGGAAGGGTTAGCAAAACATTTGCGCTATCCTCAGGACCTTTTTGAAATTCAGACGCAACTCTTCAACCGGTATCACATGACCCGGCCTCAGGTCTTCTATAACCAGGAGGATTTGTGGACCCGGCCCAACGAAAAATACGGCGGTCAGCAGATTCGGATGTCCCCGTACTATGTGCTGGCACGTTTGCCTGAAGAGGAAAATCTGGAGTTTATGCTCATTACTCCGCTGACACCGGAAAACAGGGACAACATGATTGCGTGGCTTGCAGCTAAATCCGATCCTCAAAATTATGGCGACCTGGTGGTGTTTAAGCTGCCAAAAGACCGCCTGATTTACGGTCCCGCCCAGATTGAAGCGCGAATTGACCAGGATCCTGAAATCTCACGGCAGCTTGCATTGTGGGATCAGCGGGGTTCAAGTGTTATTCGAGGAAACCTAATGATTATTCCCATTGAAAACTCATTCCTCTACGTGGAACCGGTATTTCTGCTGGCTGAAGGCGTGGATATCCCCCAGCTTCAACGTGTAATTGTGGCCATAGGAGATGATATATCCATGCAGCCAACAATGGAAGCCGCCATGCTGGATCTGTTCGGCGAGATGGTAGGGTTGGCATCAGGTCCGGTGCCCCCTGAAATGGCAGGCGAAGAATTAACCCCCGAACAGATTGCCGTGCAACAGGATCTCCAATCCGAAGAGTTGGAACAGCTTCGCGGATTGTGGGAGGATATGCAAGAGGCCCTCGAAGATGGAGACTGGGTGCGCTACGGTGAGATTCTGTCGGAAATGGATGAGCTGATAGGTGGGTAGTGAAATAAGTTTGCAGCCCAGAAAGATTCCGCAATATCTTAACGGGATATTGCGGATCTGGTGTCGATTACAAATAAATAGTTCGGTAAACCATCGGCTAATGGGTTCCAAAGACCTGATAAGCCTGGGTTGAGATTTAAAAGTACATTTCGCAGACCTGACAGGTTTTTCAAAACCTGTCAGGTCTCAAGCAACGTTAAACCAGCTCAAAGTGGCTTTTGGGCAGCCACACTGTTTTACCACGGTCGTCTTCAATCCGGATCAGAAGATCATCCGGCCGTTCATCTAAAATATCATACGCTTTTCCGGGCGTGATTTTATTAGCGTGGCCAATGGTTTCTACACAAACTATCTGTCCTCCTTTTTTCATACCCTGTTGCCCCTCTTCAATCCGTTTCCGGCGTGCAATGCCATCTTCCAGCATTTTTATGCCTTTGGCCACACCCTCCTCAGAAATTAACTCATGATCTTTTAACCACTGCAGTGCCCGCTCCCGGCCCAGCCGGTTTTTATACACATACCATCTGTCCCGTATGCCAACATCATCAATCACATCATTAAACCTTCGAAAGGCGCCACTCCCCTGGATAGCTCTCAGCAGCAACGTCTGAACGGTATCATCCAAATCATGCTGTTCAAGGATAAAATCTTTCATCAGCTGCCAGCCTTCCGAACTGGGTACCGGATGAATATAGATAAACCGCTCGCCATCCTCATCGTCTTCAACAAGCTGTTTCAGTTCTTCATCCTCTTCCAGGTCGCCATATTCGGATATAAATGTGACCCCATTTTCCTTTTTATCAAAATACCAGTCTGCCGTGTAACTGTTATCGTCGAGCGCCATTTCGAGCATAGATAGCATCTGGTCCGTCAATTCTGTAGTTGGCATACCTTTTATCGATTGATTGTGAGTTCTGTATTGATTTCTGACTGGAATATATAGACCACTCAGAACTGATAAAAGCTTAATAAATTTAAATAAAAAATTTCAGTCAGCCGTTTCGAATCGCTTTTAAACTCCTTAATTTATTTCCATTACTTTTTACATCCTAACCTGTAAAACTAATGCCCGATACACCTTTTCAAGAGAACCCTTTTGATTTCGAGATTACATACGATGCCAATTTTATCCTTGAAAAATACCGGATTTCAGATGAAGCCGCTGATCAGATAGATGAAATATTTCCCGAAATTTACAAGGGGAAGAAAAGCACCATTAAGAGGCTGCATCGGCTGTGCAAGAAATTTCCCCAAGTTCCGCAGTTCAAAAATTATCTGTCAATCGCCTATGATCGTGCCGGTAACGATCAAAAAGCGACTGAGATAAATCGTGAACTTTTACAGCAACATCCCGGCTACCTTTTTGCAAGAATCAATCAGGCTGAAGATCTCATTGCTAACAATCAATTAGAGGAGATACCCGGGCTTTTGGGAGAAGATATGCATATTCACAAGCTCTATCCCGACCGTGACATTTTCCATATCGGTGAGGTATCGAAATACTATTCTACCGCCATTCAATATCTTCTAAAAACGGACAAAGCAGATGAAGCAAAATTAAGATTTGAGTACATCAGTAAAGTTGAACCTGAGTCTCCTGAGGCTGTGCGTTCTTTGTTTGATATCATGCAGTATAATTTAAAGAAAAACACCCAGCGACACAGGGAGGAAAAGCTTAAAGAACGAACTGTTCAGTCCACAGGATACCGCAAAGATTACCAAACCAATCAGGTGCCCACTTTTACCCATCCCGAAATTGAGGCCCTTTACAAATATGGGCTGGATATTCCTGATGAGAACGTTCAAACCATATTGGAGCTTCCCAGGGAATCACTGATCATTGATCTGGAACGAGTTCTTGAGGATGCCATTAACAGGTATGAGTTTTTCTATGATGAAGCTGATGATATGGGGTGGAATGACGAACGCTATAATTTCAGTGTTCATGCAGTTTTGCTGCTCACTGAATTGCGAAGTAACCAATCTCTCGATAATATCCTGGACCTGCTACGTCAGGGCGATGACTTTCGCGAATTCTGGTACGGAGATTACCTGGAAGACATCTTTTCTGAACCTGTTGCTATCCTCGCTGAAAATCAGCTTGAGGTCATCATAAACTTCCTGAAAGAACCCGACTTGGATGCCTATTGCCGGAATATTGGTCTTTCTGCACTCGAAATTGTAGCCAGATTTCATGATGAACGCCGGCCTGAAATCATCGAAAAATTTGACGATCTGATTCAGTTCCACCTCAGCCAACTCGATAACGACCGCATTATCGATACAACCCTGCTTAGTTTTTTAGTATGGAGCTGTATGAATATTTCTGCTGCTGAACTACTTCCTTCCATCAAAAAACTGTTTATGCACGACCTGATTCATGAAACAATGGTTGGAAATTTAGAAGACGTGGAACAAGCTATGAAAGAGAATGTCATTGATTGGAGTACACAACCGAAAGACATTTATGAAACATACGAATTCCTTAATAGAAAGCCGATATGGGGCGGCCTGCCTCCATCAGAAGATTCCAATCAGGAAAATTACGAGGGACAATTGAACACAAAAACCCAGGGTTCTGGCTCCGTTCAATCCTATTCAACCCTGCCATTTGGAAATAGTAAGGAACCCGCAACAAATCCATATAAAGACGTAGGCCGCAACGATCCCTGCCCGTGCGGAAGCGGTAAAAAGTATAAGAAGTGTTGTTTGTGAGAGGCTGAAGGAATTCCGGGCAAAAAGCAGATTCGAATTATCCTTGTGAAACATTTCGGGACGAACTACCGACCGCTACGGATCCGGGTTATAGCATTTCCAGATTTTCAATATTATCTAAAAACCGCTTAATAACGGTTCGCAGGTTTTCATAGCCGACTATCTGATAAGCTTTTTGTGCGGGCACCCACTCTACCCGGGTAATTCCTTCTTTTTTTTGCGGCGTGAACTCATCCGGTTCATCCGCCAACTTCATCACAAACCAAAACGTCTCTTTGTTGTACGTTTTCCCCTCACGTTCGTAGCTGTGATAGGTCGGCCCGATATTTGAGATAATTCCGGGAGGTGAATCAAGCCCCACTTCTTCCATTACTTCACGGACAGCACAGGCGGGAATTGATTCGTCATCTTCAAGTTTTCCTTTAGGAAGATCCCAAACCCCGTTTCTGTGAATTAAAAGCAGGCCGGGATTTGTGATTGTATCCCCGGGCTTCGGAACAAGTCCCCCGGCTGCCTGCACGGGAATAGCGGTTGTCTCAGGTGTTTTTGTCATCCTTTTTCTTGCTTCCGGTTCCTTCTTTTTTCTTCTCGTCGGCATAACCAAGACGGAGTTTATTCAGCGTCTCAGTAACATAACCCGAAATCTCTTTCGGCAGATTCCCTTTGGTATATTTTTCGAGCATCACAATGGTGTCTATTGCGAATTTTGCTGATTTGAGGTCGCGCTCTTTTTTTCCTGTCTGGGGATTCTCTATTTGTCCCAGCCCCATCTGCGCGATCTGTTCGTGCTGTTGAATAAGCATTACGAACAAAATTTGCTGCTGCTGATCCGAATTTAGCTTTTCACCGGTTTCTTTTTTCTCTTCTGTCATAAAAAAATTGCGTTTTCTTGGTTCAATCTAAATTTACAATACGTGGTTGAAGCAAAGGTTTTGTATACTTGATCTGAATTTCAAAAAATACAAAATATCATAGTTAATCATGGCGATTATTCAACCTTTTAAAGGCTGGCTTCCAAAACCGGACAAAGCAGACCACGTAGCCTGCCCTCCATATGATGTAATTAGCACGAAAGAAGCAAAAGATTTGGCTGAAGATAAACCCGAAAGCTTCCTGCACGTGATCCGCCCTGAAATCGACCTGCCTGAGGGTACAAAATATTATGATGATGCTGTCTATCAAAAGGGAGCAGCAAACCTAAAGAGCTTGCTCAACAGTGATTTATTTGAGCAGGACGAAAAACCCGCAATCTATATCTATCAGCTCGAATCAGAGTCTCATACTCAAACGGGTGTATTTACATGCGCTTCCGTCCAGGATTACAATAATGATGTGATACTAAAGCATGAGCTCACCCGGCCGGATAAAGAGAATGACCGAACGAAACATATTCAAATGCAGCAGGCACACGCTGAACCGGTGATGCTTACGTACAAAGATTCCGAAGATGTGGCATTCCAGGTACAAAAAGTGATGACAACCAATCCGCCTTTTATCGAGTACACAGATGAGCATGGCGTTGTCCACAAAATATGGAAACAGTTTGCAACAGCTGAATTTGCAAAGGCTTTTGCTGCTGTCGATCACCTTTACATTGCAGATGGCCACCACCGGTGCAAAGCCGCATCAAGGGTATCCGAAAACCTTCGTGAACGCGACCGGTCTTTCCCCGGTGAGGCGGAATACGACTATTTCCCGGTAGTTCTGTTCCCTATGAGCCAAATGAATATTCTGCCGTACAACCGAATTCTGATGACAGTGCGCAAGTCGCAGGCAGAAAACCTGTTCGACTCCTTAAAAGCTAAAAAAACAGAGGATTCATCCCCAAAAAAGAAAGGATACATCAGCGTATACTACAAGGGAGAATGGTATTCAGTGAAATTGCCAAAACCTAAAAATAAAAACATTGTTTCCGACCTGGATTCCGCAAAGCTTCAGGAGTCTGTCTTGAAACCAATATTCAGTATTGAAAACCCGCGAATTAATAAAAATATCGAGTTTGTGGGAGGCATCCGCGGAACTGAAGAGCTGGAGCGCCTTGTTGACGACGGGGAAGCTGATCTTGCTATAAGCATGTATCCAACAAGTGTTGAAGAACTTGTTGCTGTTTCAGATGCCGGTGAGCTGATGCCGCCCAAATCTACCTGGTTCGAGCCAAAACTTCGTTCCGGGCTCATTGTACATACGTTTTAAACTATGAAAAGAGCACACAACTTTTGTGCAGGCCCTGCCACTCTTCCGCTTCCGGTTCTGGAGCGCGTGCAGCAGGAATTGACGAACTACCGGGATAAAGGCGCATCCATACTGGAGATGAGCCATCGCAGCCCAGAGTACTCCGAAATTAATCAACAGGCAACAGAACGCCTCAAGAACCTACTGGGAGCCGGGGAAGAATGGTCCGTCTTATTTCTACAGGGAGGAGCAAGCTCACAGTTTATGATGGTTCCCCAAAATTTCCTCTCACCAAAACGCACTGCCGACTATATTGATACGGGGACGTGGTCGGCCAAAGCGATTAAGGAGGCACAGATTTTTGGAAATGTGCACGTTACATTTTCCAGTAAAGACACAAACTACAACCATGTCCCAAAGGATGACGAGATCAAAGCATCTGAAAATCCTCATTATGTCCACTTTACAAGTAACAACACCATTTACGGAACCCAGTTTGCCACAGAGCCAAAAGCACCTGTACCGCTCATATGCGATGCCTCATCCGATTTTCTGTCCCGCCCTCTTGATTTAGACAAATACGGATTGATCTACGCCGGAGCCCAAAAAAATCTCGGGCCGGCCGGAGTTACAATCGTCCTCATAAAGAACTCTTTTGCAGACACGCAGGCGGATAATGACATTCCCACTATTCTGGACTATAAAACCCACTTGAAAAAGATTTTCAATACTCCACCGGTGTTTGCAGTCTACATGGTTAACTACGTGCTGGAATGGCTTGAAGAAAATGGGGGAATTCCCTATTTCCAGGATCTGAATAAGAACAAATCTGCGAAACTATATGCCGAGATCGACCGCGACAATTTCTACAAAGGCACCGTTCAGAAAGAGTCCCGCTCCATGATGAATGTTACGTTCAGGTTAGCGGATGAGAAACTTGAAAATCCTTTCCTCGAGAAAGCGGAACAAAACGGACTGCTTGCGCTGAAAGGCCACCGGTCTGTGGGTGGTATCCGTGCCAGCATTTACAACGCCTGCTCCATGGAAAGTGTAAACGCCCTGGTTGACTTCATGAAGAGTTTTCGGGCAGTTCACGGGTAAAAAGTTCTGTTATCCCGGTTTGAAAACCGTGTCTATAACAGCCCAAATACCGATAAGATGTGATCCAGGCTGTTTGGTACAAAAAAGAGCATATACAGAATTCCCCACACGGCCCCTGCAATGTGTGCCTCGTGGTTAATATTCCCCTGCACCTTTTTACTTTCGTAGACGCTGTAAGCCAGAAAGGCGATTCCAAACAACCACGCCGGAATAGGAATCGGTAAAAAAATGAAATAAATGCTTTCGGTGGGAAACAGGAAAATAAAACCGAACAGAACACTCTCTACCCCGCCTGATGCACCCAGTGTGGCGTACTGGGGATTATCCCGGTGATTGGTCATCGAGGGTATCGATGACACCAGCAGACCGCTGATGTAAAGTGCCACATATTGAGCAGCCCCAAGGTTTTGTTCCAGGACAACACCAAAGAAAAACAGCACAAACATATTTACAGCCAGATGACCAAAGCTTCCATGTAAAAACCCGGCTGTAAAGAGCTCATACCATGTCTGATTGCGTACGACCCGGTAGGGAATGAGCATACCTGTATTTAATATTCTTTGATCAACATATAGTGCAGCCAAAGAAATCACGCTGGTAATTCCAATAAACAGAAGTGTAACCGTCATAATAAGCAGATGATTATTGAGCCCACTCCGAAAAGTCAAATAAAGAACTGATGCCTGTTACAAGCTTAAATAATTTAGACCATATGCCCCTCTCTGATTCTTTAGAGAGGGGATGGGGTGAGTTCGAAACAAATAAATCTACATTATGTAAGCTTGTGCTACTAATTTTCAGAACGGTTGACTTTTCGGAGTGGACTCATTATTTGAATGCCAAAGATAGGAAAATCGTGTTTCGAATCCGATTGCCTATTGTTTTCTACCGAAAAATGTGGATATATTTAAGCCCGTTGTAAAGCCGAAGTAGCTCAGGGGTAGAGCAATTCTCTCGTAAAGAATAGGTCGTCGGTTCAAATCCGATCTTCGGCTCATTTAATTTCCATTTATACAGCACACATTCTTTTATTTTATGAGCAACACATCCTTACCTTACCTGCTCATATCCACTCCAAAATGCCAACGGTGGACCCGGCGCTTACCTCCATTACCCGTTATTACAGGGCTTATCCTAATCATTTTTATTTTACAGGCATGCGGTATTGCACGCGTTGGAACCGAATCGAACCGTACTGATCGCTCAGAAACCGGCCGGATGCTGCAAACGGGTAAAGCAAGTTGGTACGGGCCCAACTTCCACGGAAAAGCCACGGCCAACGGCGAAGTATTTAACATGAACGACCTCACGGCAGCGCACCGCACCCTCCCGTTTAATACCGTTCTTCAGGTTCAAAATCTTGATAATGGTCGTTCTGTTGTGGTTCGAATTAATGATCGCGGCCCGTATGTAGCCAACAGAGTAATCGACCTGTCCAGAAAAGCGGCGCAGGAGATTGACATGGAAGACACCGGTACTGCAAACGTGGAAATCTACCTGATGGACGAAGGAGACAGGCCGGTGGGTACCAACCAGGTGAGCAACCAGGAGGAGTTTACCATTCAACTGGCTTCGTATAATACAAGAGATGAAGCACGTAATTTCTCCCAAACCATTAGCGGTACACGCGTGGAAGAGGTTCCTTTGGGCGGTCGCAGTGTATTCAGAGTCTATTATGGTTCATATAAAATCGCATCAAGTGCCAAAAAAGATTTGGATAAGCTTACCAGGCAGGGAATTGACGGTTTTGTGAAACAGGCAGAGAACTAAACCCACCTTCAGTTTTTTCTCTCCCGCCGGATTGATTCGCCTCTGAAATGGGTTATCATGCCAACAACAAACGAACCCATTTGTATGAGTAAAGATATTATTGTGATCGGTACCGGTTTTGGCGGACTTGCAACAGCTTCGAGACTTCTGTCGCAGGGCCATAATGTTACAATGTTTGAAAAGCGCGACAAACCCGGCGGGCGCGCGTATGTGTATGAGGTAAATGGTTTTAAGTTTGATGGCGGACCTACCGTCATTACAGCCCCGTTTATGTTTGATGATATTTTTGCCGCGGCAGGAAAAAAACGGGAAGATTATATCGAGTTTGTTCCCTGTAATCCTTTCTACAGAATTTTTGATGCTGAAGGGAAAAGCTTCGATTATAATAACGATCATGAGTTTACACTGAACGAAATCCGCAAACGAAGTCCGGACGATGTTGAGGGATATGAAAAATTCCTGGGCACCACCAAAGCCATTTTTGATAAGGGTTTCGTAGAGCTGGCAGATAAACCGTTTCTTAAGTTTACCGACATGCTGAAGGTGGCTCCGGATCTCATCAAACTGCAGAGCTATAAATCAGTCTACAAGTACGTTTCTCAGTTTATTAAAGACGATTTTCTGCGGCGCTGTTTTTCTTTTCATCCGCTGCTTGTTGGCGGCAACCCGTTTGACACTACCTCCATCTACGCGATGATCCACTACCTGGAACGCGAATGGGGGGTGCACTACGCAATGGGCGGTACCGGTGCGATCGTGAATGCCATGGTAGATTTGATTGAAGACCAGGGAGGCACCATTCATCTGAATTCGGAAATTGACGAAATCCTTGTTAAGAATGGGAAAGCAACCGGAATCCGGCTTAAAAATGGTGAGGAATATAAGGCAGATGTCGTGGTTTCGAATGCGGATGTTGCCTTTACTTATAAAAATCTGATCGATAAGAAATACCGGAAAAAATACACTGATCGAAAGATTGAGCGTACAAAATACAGCATGTCGCTCTTTGTGATCTATTTCGGAACCAAAAAACGGTACTCGGATTCAGGGCTGGCTCATCACAACATCATCCTGGGTGAGCGGTACAAAGGCCTTTTAAGCGATATCTTTCATAAAAAAGAGTTATCGGATGATTTCTCGCTCTACCTGCATATGCCTACGATTACAGATCCGTCGATGGCACCTGAGGGCCACGAAGGATTCTACGTGCTCTCCCCTGTTCCCCACCTCGACAGCGGGACCGACTGGAATGAAATGGCTCCTGTATACAGGGATGCAATCATGCAGTTTCTGGAAGATAACTATTTGCCCGATCTGCAGGAAAATGTCGTGGCGGAGCACTATATCGATCCGCTTCACTTCCGTGATACGCTGAACAGCTACAAAGGATCCGCTTTTTCAGTAGAACCGATCCTCACACAATCAGCCTGGTTTCGTCCGCATAACCGAAGTGAAGATGTGGACGATCTCTATTTTGTTGGGGCCGGTACCCATCCCGGTGCTGGTTTACCGGGTGTGCTATCATCAGCTAAAATTGCGGAGAATTTGATTGACGAATAACACACGTTTAGTGCCGCGTTTTGAAAACCGGAAAAAAAGGAATAATTTGGCGTAGTATATAACGCAATATAGCGCACTATGAGTCCAAAAAATCTGTATGCAAATCATACGCCGGAAGAAAGCGACCAAAACATCGTCTCTGAGCCCTACGTTGCCTGGGATTTAGATACGGCCGCATCAAAAATCGCTAAGGGTCTGGCTACAAGTATCCTGGCAACCATACAGGCACGGCTGCAAATATCAAACAGCCAGCTCTCCGAACTCATGATGGTCTCTCCACGAACGCTCGATCGCCGAAAAAAAGAAGCCTCTCTCCCCCCTGATGAATCCGAGCGGGGGTACCGGATCGCACGTCTTACCGATCGTGCCTACCAGGTTTTTGAAGATCCCGATAAAGTGGCACGGTGGTTTTCAGAAACCAACTTTGCGCTGGGCAATCAAAAACCTCTTGATCTCGCAAAAACCGAACCGGGGGCGCGTCTCGTAGAACAGCTTTTGGGCCGCATCGAGCACGGTATCACCGTTTAATTGGCGATGAGTACAATACCGGTATGGAGAATCACGGATAAAAAATACGAGGACACTGCATTTTCAGGTGAAGGTGCCCGGCTTTGGGGAGGCCGCTTCAACTCCCCGGGAATTCCTGCCGTCTATGCATCAGGATCACTTTCACTCGCTCTTCTTGAAATCCTGGTGCAAACCAACGACAGATCCTACCTCGACAAAATGATCCTCTTCCGGGTGGATATTCCTCAACAACTGATTTATACTCCATCACGAAACGAGCTGCCTGACCAGTGGAACCGTATTCCTGCAGGAAAAATCTCACAAGCTTTCGGAGACTCCTGGATTGCGTCAAGAACAAGCCCGGTATTGTGTGTACCAAGTGTAGTGGTGCCGCAGGAGTACAATTTTGTAATGAATCCACAGCATGAGTTGTTCGGACAAATTCACATTTCCGAGAGCCAGCCTCTCCCGCTGGATCCCCGTTTTTTTGAGCTACCCCACCCGGGATAAAAATTATTTTACAAAGAAAAATTCCTCGTCAACCTCCTGCATAAACCGCCAGTCCATTTCGTCGAGCACATATACAAGATGAAAATAACGACGCAGATCGGTCTCCACAACGTAGTTCAGCTCTTTTGTAATTATCGTATTTTCCAGATGTCTGGTGGGAATGTGAATCACCTGAGCCGAGGACAACTTCCCTGAACGAAACCGATAGGGTTGCATACGCTGTATCAATGGCTTTTCCGTACCATCGTACATGCGCTTGGCTAACTCCTCCGGAAGCAGCTCGAACCGGTAGGGAATTACCCGGTGCGCCCGTGAAGGTTTATGTTTGTGGCGATCTACGAGAGAGAGTACACGGTCGACCGCCTTTTCTTCATACCCGGAACTTTTATCGAGTGACCAAAGCAGTTCCTGCTCATCAAAAACCAGGTTCAGAATCTCTCCGGTTTTAGTTTCAACCGTGTAGTATGACTTAATCACTCCTCCCTTCTCTTTCGTATGGCATGAACGAATCCTCGCCACATCTCTCCGGTAGGGAAGTCGCCAGTCGGGAGGCTTAGCAACTCCGTACCGGGTGAAAAAAGCTAACATTTCTACAAGTGGAAAGTTGTTCATGACCGCTGATTCTGTTTGGTCATTTTAAACTACACACATATATTGCACATATCAACAGATATATAAAATAATGCCGAAAAAGAATCTGTATCCATACCAGCCGGAACAGGATGTGCACCGGATTACGCTTTACAACACCGTATACCCCGAGCATCAACACCGTTCCCGGAAAGACCGCCTCTACCTGCACTTTGACTTTGCCTGTTTTTACGCCCAGATCGAACAGCTTCGCAAAAATATGTATGGACTTCCCTTAATTGTGGGCGGGTGGAGAAAAACCAACGGGCAGGTGAAAGGCATTGTAGCAACGGCAAGCTATGAAGCCCGGGAATTTGGAATCAAAACCGGCATGAGCGCATTTGAAGCATACCAGCTTTGCCCACACGTATGTATGCTACAGGTAGATTATGATTCTTATACGGCTATTTCGAAACAGGTCCATTTTATTTTTAAAGAGTTTGCCCCCGTTATTGAACGCTACTCGATGGATGAGTACTTCATGGAAATTGATTTTTTGGAACAGAAATCGAGGCAGGAGATCAACGCATTTGCCGTACGGCTCCAGGAACGCATTTACCAGGCTACAAGACTGGTAGGTTCGGTAGGCATTGCACGCTCCAAAACCTATGCAAAATTGGCGAGCAGTCTGAATAAACCTAAGGGAAGAACATTAATACTAACCGATCAGGACGAACGAACAGATATTTGGCCGCTGGAACTGGATGAAATCTGGGGTGTGGGGCGGCGACGGTACGAACACATATTGGCCGAGGGATATAAAACCATTGGTGATGTAGCTGAGCGCGGAAACATACACACATTTATCCGGCTGTTTGGAGCCAACTTCGGACGGATGCTTTTTCAAACGATTACCGGGAAGGACCAGGGGCGCGTAATGGAGGAAATTTCCGAAGGTTACAAACCTAAACAGGGAGTAAGCTACGGCCACACTTTTTCAGAAGGATCAACGGATGCGGACCGTATAAAGGGAGAGTTTGCCATCGCCGTGCAACAGGTTTGCTACAGAATGCGTGCTTACGGGATTCGGGCTGATTCCTACTCCGGCATGTTCGGCTATAATGAGCCCGACAAGCCTGGGGTAGGATTTCGTTTTATGACTCCAGCCCACACAAACATTGATGATTATGTATACCAGGCGTGTATGGAAAGGATTGAACCTGCTATACGAAAAACCTGCGAGCATGGTGTGGAAATCCGGAACCTGGTTTTAGGTACACACCAGATCGATCAAACCAACCAAATCAACCTGTTTTTCCAGGATACCGAGGAGAAAAAAGCCCGTATCCGTGCAATGGACGAAATCCGGAACCGGTTCGGCAAAGCGTATATAACCAGAGCAAGTGCCCTGCACCGCGTAGAAGGCAACACCCATTTTCTGGAGCGATCAGGCGATCGTTCATGAAAGGTTTCGTAAACCAATACCAAATAAAAAAGCCGGCTCGTATTTAACGGTACCGGCTCACTAATTTTGCTGTGCTTAAGAAGTGATCAGGCTTCCTGTTTCAGTGATTCCTGGAGTTTGTCCCAGTCAGACAGAAAACGCTCCAGCCCGTTATCTGTAAGAGGATGTTTCAGGAGCTGTTCAATCACATTCAGCGGCATTGTAGCTACGTCTGCACCCAGGCGTGCCGACTCATGGAAGTGCATCGGGTGGCGAATACTTGCAGCAAGGATTTCGGTATCAATATCGTAGTTGTCGTAAATCAACCGGATATCAGCAATCAGTTTCATGCCGTCAGTAGAAATATCATCCAGGCGGCCAATAAACGGAGAGATATATGTTGCACCCGCTTTAGCTGCAATTAACGCCTGAGGGGCGGAAAAGCAAAGCGTGCAGTTGGTTTTAATCCCTTCCTCGCTAAATGTTTTAATCGCTTTGATTCCCTCTTTAATCAGCGGAACTTTCACAACTACGTTATCTGCAATGGATGCAATACGCCGTCCTTCCTCAACAATTTCATCGTAATCCGTAGAGATCACTTCAGCTGATACATCTCCGTCGACAATATCACATATTTTAGCGATATGTCCGTCAAAATCCCGTACGCCTACTTTCATGCAAAGGCTCGGATTGGTGGTTACACCATCCAGTACTCCCAGGTCATTTGCTTCTTCAATCTCATTTAAATCTGCAGTGTCTATAAAAAACTTCATAACAATTTATGTATATAAGTTCAGGTTACCTGATTCGTTTTTTAAAATACAACAATTAAGATGAATTATCTTTTCCGATTTTGGCACTTTATTTTTTCAGTGCACTCACGAATTTGTATTTTAAAAATAAATACCAACCTTAATTTATTGGAGTAACTATGAGTATGTCAGGCAAAGGATTCGCAATTGGACTTTTAACCGGGGTCGCGGCCGGCACTGCAATTGCATTGCTGTATGCACCCGATACCGGAAAAAATACACGGGGCAGGATTTCATACCAGTTAAACTCCTACATGGATGAGCTTCGATCTTTGATTGAACAACTCAAAAATGAAAAACAGAAAATATCATCACAAGCAAAAGAAGACAGTGACAAAGTGATTGAAGATGCTAAAGAACGAGCCGACGGGCTTATTCGGGAAGCGGAATCACTGTTGGAAAATATCGAGAAATCCGGTAAATAAAATTTAAACCCTCTTTCTATTAAAAAAAGCCACGCTGTGTAAGCAACGTGGCTTTTTTTGTTTAGTTCTCTTCGGATGATTCCGGATCGGGTTCATCGGCTCCAAGTGTTTCAAACACTTTTTCAACCTCCTCGTCTCCTTCATCATATTCGGCTTTCGAGCCAACGATAAGCTCATCATATTTAAGCAGTCCCGTACCGGCAGGTACTTTGTGCCCAACCACAACATTCTCTTTGAGGCCGCGAAGCATGTCTTTCTTCGCTTCGATAGATGCCTGTGTAAGAACTTTAGTGGTTTCCTGGAAGGATGCTGCAGACAGCCAGCTTTCCGTAGAAAGGGCGGCCCGGGTAATACCCAGCAGAATCGGTTTGGAGATAGCCGGTTCTGCTTCCCGTGTTTGCAGTTCTTCCTTGCCCTGGCCAATCAGTTCATTATTTACTTCACGAACTTTTCTGCGGTCAAGGATAGCTCCAAGTTTTTGATCACTTCCGCCCGGATCGATAACAACAAATTTCCCAATCAGCTCATCATTTTTGTTATTGAGCTCAAATCGGTCAACCTTATCACCTTCAAGGTACATCGTGTCACCCGGGTCGGTAACCTCAACTTTCTGCATCATTGTACGAACAATCACCTCAATATGCTTGTCGTTGATTTTCACACCCTGCAGACGGTACACCTCCTGGATTTCATTCACCAGGTAAGATTGCACCGCATATGGTCCGAGAATGTTCAAAATTTCCTGTGCCGGTATAGTACCGTCAGACAGAGCCTGACCGGCTTTCACGAAATCGTTTTCCTGTACAAGAATATGCTTGGAGAGTGATATCAGGTAAGTTTTTTCATCCGTACCATCTTTACTCTCTACAATCACTTCCTGTGATCCACGCTTTCTTCCACCCATTCGGACAATACCGTCTATTTCGGAAACTGCTGCAGGATCGCTTGGTGAGCGGGCCTCAAACAGTTCCGTTACACGTGGCAAACCGGCCGTAATATCTTTCGACTTGGATGCAGCACGTGGTATCTTGGCAAGAATTTGTCCGGACTTTACCTTTTCACCGTCATCAACAGTGATGTGTGTTTCTACCGGCAGGGTACTTTCGCGTATACGGTCGTCTTCGCCTTTCACTACAATTGTAGGAACAAGTGAGCGGTCCCTTGAATCAATTATTACTTTTTCGCGGTGACCGGTTTGCGAATCTGTATCAGCCGTATACGTTACTTCTTCGATGATGTCTTTATACTCAATCACACCATCAATTTCACTAAAAATCAGGGCATTATAAGGATCCCACTTACAAAGCGGCATTCCTTTCATCACTTTATCGCCCTCTTCGATCATCATTTCAGAACCGTACGGTACATTGTAGGTATTCAGAATTTTGCCGTCTTCACCAACAATCTTCATCTCGCCTGCACGGCTGAGCACAACATTGTGAATTTCTTCACCATCATCGTATTCAACAACCCGTACGTTATCAAACTCAACGGTTCCGTCGAATTTTGCTTTGTGCTGAGAATCAGCCTCCATTCGTGAAGCAGTACCACCAACGTGGAACGTTCGCAGCGTAAGCTGAGTACCCGGCTCACCAATAGATTGTGCTGCGATAACTCCTACAGCCTCACCTACCTGAACCATTCCGGTTTTCGACATATCGCGTCCGTAGCACTTTGCACACACTCCGCGCTCAGTTTCACATGTAAGTACAGAGCGAATCTCCACCTCTTCTATTGAGGTTTCTGCTATTTTCTTGGCGATCTGATCCGTAATCAGATCATTTGCCTCACAGATTACCTCATCTGATATCGGATCGATAATTTCGTGCATTGAAACACGCCCGATGATGCGATCCTCAAGACTTTCAATGATGTCTTCATTGTCTTTGAGGGCCTGCATTTTAATTCCCCGAAGCGTACCGCAATCCTTCTCATTAATGATAATATCCTGAGAAACATCCACAAGCCGCCGTGTAAGATATCCTGCATCAGCAGTTTTCAGGGCCGTATCGGCAAGGCCTTTACGGGCACCGTGAGTTGATATAAAGTATTCAAGCACTGTTAGTCCCTCACGGAAACTTGAGAGAATCGGATTTTCAATTACCTCGTTTCCTTGCTGCATAGAACTTTTCTGTGGCTTAGCCATCAACCCGCGCATACCACCCAACTGGCGTATTTGCTCTTTGGAACCACGCGCCCCGGAATCGGCCATCATGTAAACAGCGTTGAATCCTCCTTTGTCTTCAGTAAGACTCTTGAAGAGAGTTTCCGATACACGGTTTGTGGTACTTGTCCATTTATCAATCACCTGGTTGTAGCGCTCATTGTCCGTAATGAAACCCATCTCGTACCGATCCTGGATTTCGGACACCTCATTTTGTGCGCTATCGATTAACTTCTGTTTTTCATCCGGGATGATAATGTCTTCTAAGCTAAATGAAAGCCCACCAACAGTAGCCTGTTCAAAACCAGTCTCTTTCATGTTATCAAGAAAGTGAGCGGTCTCAACAGATCCTACGGTATTGTAGATCGTGTCGATTAGTATTCGCAACTCTTTCTTACCAAGTGTGCGGTTTACAAACTCAACTCCTTCCGGTACAATCCTGTTAAACAGAACCCGGCCCGTCGTTGTTTTGATTAATTCAGGAGCAATGGTTCCATCTTCCTGTTTAACAGGTACGCGTACATTTATCTTAGCATGGATGTCGATCTTATTTTGATCGAACGCAATCAATACTTCGTCCGGCGTTGAAAATGTTTTTCCTTCGCCTCGCCGTCCGTTCCCCATTTTGGTCATATAGTAAATTCCCAAAATCATATCCTGAGAAGGAACTGCAACAGGTCCACCACTGGCAGGACTCAAAATATTATGGGATCCCAGCATCAGGATGGATGCTTCCATCACGGCATCGTGACTTAGCGGAAGGTGAACAGCCATTTGGTCACCATCAAAATCAGCGTTAAACGCTGTACATGACAGCGGGTGCAATCGAATTGCTTTATCTTCAATCAATACCGGCTGATAGGCCTGAATTCCAAGCCTGTGAAGTGTTGGTGCACGGTTAAGAAGCACGGGGTGTCCGTCAATTACGCGTTCCAATACCTCCCAAACAACCTGGTCGCGGCGGTCAACAACCTTTTTAGCACTTTTAACCGTTTTCACGTATCCACGCTCAATCAGTCTGCGGATTACAAACGGTTTGTAAAGCTCGATGGCCATCTCTTTAGGCAGGCCGCATTCGTGCATTTTCAGATCCGGACCAACAACAATAACCGAACGGCCCGAGTAATCAACCCGCTTACCGAGAAGGTTTTGGCGAAAACGACCGCTCTTTCCTTTCAGCATATCGCTGAGGGATTTCAGAGGGCGATTGTTATTTCTTACCGCGTTTGATTTTCTGGAGTTATCATACAGCGAATCCACTGCTTCCTGAAGCATTCGCTTCTCGTTCCGAAGGATTACATCAGGGGCTTTGATATCAATTAAACGTTTCAGCCGGTTGTTCCGGATAATCACTCTTCTGTAAAGATCGTTAAGATCAGACGTTGCAAAACGGCCGCCTTCAAGAGGCACCAGTGGACGTAATTCTGGTGGAATAACAGGGATTACACTTTGCACCATCCATTCGGGACGGTTTTCGGTATGCTGATTTGCTGCACGGAATGATTCGATAACCTGGAGCCTTTTCAGCTTTTTCTTCTTCCGCATCTGAGACGTTTCGTGCTTCACTTCATAACGAAGCTGGTAGGCCAGACTGTCGAGATCCATGGTCTTCAAAAGCCCTTCAACAGCTTCCGCTCCATCTTTCACAACAAATTTGTCCTCATCGTCCTCATCCAGCTCGTGATGATCCTCCGGAAGCTGATCCAAAATATCGAACTTCTCTTCTTCGGAAATCAGATCGCCTTTTTTATATCCAAGGTCTCTTGCCAGTCCGGGATTCAATACTACAAATGTTTCGTAGTAGACAATCCTGTCAAGGTTTTTGGAAGAATAACCTAACAGGTAGGCTATCTTACTTGGCAGTGATTTAAAATACCAGATATGAACAATGGGCACCGTAAGAGTGATGTGCCCCATGCGTTCGCGGCGAACGGCTTTGCGGGTTACTTCAACTCCGCAGCGATCACAAATGATCCCTTTATATCGTATGCGCTTATATTTGCCGCAATGGCATTCATAATCTTTAACCGGACCAAAGATCTTTTCGCAGAAAAGACCGTCCATTTCCGGTTTAAATGTTCTGTAGTTAATGGTTTCGGGTGTCAGAACTTCTCCGTGAGACCTGGATAATATCGTTTCGGCAGATGCCAGCGATATACCAATGTTAGAGAAGTCTTTAGTAACAGTTAATGTTTTTGTTGACGGCAAAGGAAAACCTCCGTTTGGATTTATTTAACAGAACAAATTAGTTAATGTGAATTTCGAGGCCGAGACCCATCAATTCACGAAGCAATACTTTAAATGATTCGGGAACATCTCCTTCCGGAAGATTTTCACCCTTCACAATAGCTTCGTAGACCTTCGACCGGCCTTTCACATCATCACTTTTCACGGTAAGCATCTCTTTCAGTATATTCGATGCTCCGTAAGCGTAGAGTGCCCAAACCTCCATTTCACCAAGACGCTGACCACCAAACTGTGCCTTACCGCCCAGTGGCTGCTGCGTAATGAGAGAGTAAGGACCAATAGAACGAGCGTGCATTTTATCCTCAATCAAGTGATTAAGCTTAAGCATATACATCACGCCAACAGTTGTCTTTTGATCCAGTGCGTACCCGGATCGACCGTCATATAGCTGAACCCGTCCGTCTTCAGGAAGTCCTGCTTTTTTGAGCTCTTCCTGTACCTGGTCGTACGATGCACCGTCAAATATCGGTGATGCGTATTTTACCCCAAGTTTTAATCCGGCCCAGCCAAGGATTGTTTCGTATATCTGTCCGAGGTTCATACGCGAAGGCACACCAAGTGGATTGAGTACAATATCAACCGGAGTACCATCTTTCATAAACGGCATATCCTCTTCGGGTACAACTTTGGCGATCACACCTTTATTTCCGTGACGGCCCGCCATTTTATCCCCAACCTGCATTTTGCGTTTTTTGGCAACATACACTTTGGCTTTCTGGATGATTCCCGGTGGCAACTCATCGCCTACCTGAATCTGGTACTTCCGGCGTTTTGCCTCAGTATCGATCTCCCTGCGGAGGTCCCGATAATTTTGAAACAGTAGCTTCACATGCTTCACAAGCTCTTCATCGGTAGCCCAGTCAATGTTTTCATTGATATGTACAGGGTCGAGCTGCTCAAAAACAGACTTCTTATATTTCTCACCTTTTGGAATCAGTTCCACACCGCTGTAATTATAGACACCGGGGGATGTTTTATCTCTGAGCAGGCTATACATTTTGTCTGCCCACATTGAATTTACCTCTTCCAGTTTTTCAGCGTGACGTTGATTTTCTTTTTCAACCATCGCCTTCTCTTCTTTCCGAGATATTTGCTCGTCGCGTTTCCGGCTGAAAAGTTTGGTATCAATTACCACACCCTTCACGCCGGGTGGTGTTTTCAGTGAAGCATCTTTCACATCACCGGCTTTATCACCAAATATGGCGCGCAGAAGTTTTTCTTCTGGTGTTGGGTCTGTTTCCCCTTTGGGAGTAATTTTACCAACAAGTATATCCCCATGCTGAACTTTGGCACCCACACGGATAATTCCCTGTTCATCGAGGTTTCGAGTTGCTTCTTCACTTACATTTGGAATTTCGCGGGTCAGTTCTTCTTCACCTCTTTTGGTGTCCCGAACCTGCTGTTCAAACTCAGTGATATGGATGGATGTGTAAATATCATCCTGTACAATTTTTTCGCTAATTACAATAGCATCCTCAAAATTGTACCCTCTCCAAGGCATAAAAGCAACCACAAGGTTTCGTCCAAGGGCAAGTTCGCCTTTTTGAGTTGCACACCCATCGGCAATCGCTTCACCCTCTTTCACTTTATCGCCAACATCCACAATCGGGCGCTGGTTTACAGTGGTATCCTGGTTACTTCGCTCAAACTTTTTCAGTTTGTACGATTTGATTCCACTGTCGAAATAGCAATTTTCTTCGATTTCTGTACGGTTGTATTTAATCCGTATTTCATCGCCGCTCACATATACAACCTCGCCATCGCCTTCAGCGCTGATGATTGCTCGCGAGTCCTTCGCAGCTCTTTGCTCAAGCCCGGTACCTACAATCGGAGAATCCGGACGAAGAAGCGGTACGGCTTGTCGCTGCATGTTAGAACCCATCAGTGCGCGGTTCGCATCATCGTGCTCAATAAACGGAATTAGTGCAGCTGCAAGTGACGTAATCTGGTTTGCAGATACGTCCATATACTCAATTTCATCCGGTTTTGCGAGCCCGACGTTACTTTCCCGAAACCGGGAGAAAATGGCATCGTTCTCAAAAATTCCGCTGTCTGTTATCGGGGCATTCGCCTGCGCGATAATTGTTTCATCTTCCTGCTCAGCAGCGAGATATTCAACATTATCAGTAACCACTCCTTCTTTTACTTTCCGGTAAGGAGTTTCAATGAAACCGAAATCATTAATTTTTGCATGAACACATAAAGAGGTAATCAAACCAATGTTTGGTCCCTCCGGTGTTTCAATCGGGCAGAGCCGGCCATAGTGTGTGTAGTGAACATCCCGAACCTCAAAACCGGCACGCTCACGAGTCAGACCACCAGGGCCCAGTGCAGACATACGACGCTTGTGCGTCAGTTCAGCAATCGGGTTGGTTTGATCCATGAACTGCGAGAGCTGGTTGGTGCCAAAGAAACTGTTGATGACACTTGAGATCGTTCGTGCATTTACAAGATCCTGAGGTGTCAACTGCTCTGCGTCGCGTGAGTTCATTCTCTCACGGATGGTTCTTGCCATACGAGCTAAACCAATAGCAAATTGCTGCCCAAGCTGTTCGCCCACAGTTCGTACTCGGCGGTTACTCAGGTGATCAATATCGTCTACCTGAGACTTCATCTCTTTCAGACGGATAACCTCTTTTACAATAGCTACCACATCCTCTTTCGTTAAATACTGGATCTCGGGATCAACGTCCACTTTCAGGCGTTTATTAAGCCTGTAGCGTCCCACTTCACCGAGATCATATTTCTTGTCGCTGAAAAACAGACGTTCAAGGACCTGACGGGCAGTTTCCGGATCAGGCATTTCGCCTGTTCTGATTTGCTGATAAATTTCAGATAATGCGGAAACCTCATCATGTGACGGATCTTTACGCAGGGTATTCATCACTACAGAGCGTTCAGACTCTTCGGTACCCAGTTTTTGGACCAGCGTTTTCTTCACGCCTGCTTCCTTGAAGATATCGTAATCTTCGGCTTCAATTTCATGATCCCGTTCAAGAAGCACCTTTCTGTTGGTGGCTTCTGTTACTTCTCCGGTTTCATCATCTACTACTTCTTCAGTTACATCTACAGCAAGATCAACTGCAAGCCTTTGGCCTACCAGCTTACTGTTAAATGCTTTTTTAGAGCCAACTTCAACCTCTTCAGAAAGTTCAAAAAGGTTCAGAATTTCAAGATCTGAAGAAAATCCAAGTCCGCGTAGCAATGTAGTTGCGGGAATTTTCTTTTTCCTGTCGATATAAGCCCAAAGTACGTCACGAATATCGTTTGTGAATTCAATCCAGGAACCTTTAAACGGAATTACACGAGCCGAATAGAGCTGTGTACCGTTCGGGTGGGTTGACTGACCAAAGAATACACCCGGTGACCTGTGCAATTGACTTACAATCACGCGTTCTGCACCATTCACAATGAATGTTCCTCTGTTTGTCATCCAGGGGAGATCGCCGAGGAATACTTCCTGTTCAATTGTTTCCGCAGCTTCGTCCGAATCATCCAGAGACGATAAACGCAGTTTTGCTTTCAATGGGATAGCATACGTTAAACCGCGTTCCTGGCATTCACGCATGTTGTATTTCGGAGTATCCACAGCATAGTAGACAAACTCGAGAATATGCGTCTCACGGCTGTCACTAATCGGGAAATTCTCGTTAAAAATACGCTGGAGTCCCTGATCGGCCCTGTCAGAAGGTGCTACATCAAGCTGGGCAAAATAGTTAAAGGATTCGAGCTGGATATCCAGGAAATCAGGATAATCCAAAACATGTTTAATACGGCCAAATGAAAGACGGTCGGTAAATGGGATTTTCTCCATAGTAGTACTCAAAAGGAAGCCTCTCCTTTAGGTTAGAAATAAGATGTGAAACAACTGTAATTGCACGTAATAACAGAACGTTTAAATGTGCAGATAATTAAGACACCAAAAGCCAACGACCGTATACAACGGTGTTGGCTTGGGTGAATTGCCTAATAAACCGGATTACTTCAGCTCAACTTCAGCGCCGGCATCTTCAAGTTTGCTCTTCAGCTCTTCTGCTTCATCTTTAGTAACACCTTCTTTAATGGTGTTAGGTGCGCCGTCTACCATCTCTTTAGCTTCTTTCAAGCCAAGGCCGGTAATACCGCGAACCTCTTTGATAACAGCAATTTTCTTAGCGCCTGCAGAGTTAAGTACTACATCAAACTCAGTTTGTTCCTCAGCGGCTTCTTCACCGCCACCGCCGGGTCCTGCAACTGCAACAGCTGCAGCAGCTGGTTTGATATCATACTCTTCTTCGAGCACTTTTGCCAGTTCGTTGGCTTCTTTAACTGTTAGGTTTACTAATTGTTCTGCGATTTCTTTAACGTCAGCCATTGTTAGATTTCTCCGTTCGTCGTTTAATAATTAAAAAAGTTGTGTTGTGTAATTGGTTATTCGTCGCCTTTTTCAGCGATTGTTTTAACAGCGCCGGCAATGGTTTCGCCCTGTGCCTGCAATCCGCTAACAATATTGGAAACAGGTGAAAGCAGAAGACCGACAATATCGCCGATAACTTCATTTTTAGATTTCATAGCGGCCAGTTTATCTAACTGTTCTTCGCCATAAAAATCACCATCAATGACTGCCGCTTTAAACTGAGGCTTGTCATTTTCCTTTATGTATTGTTTTAGCGCCTTTGCAGGTGCTGCTAACTCTTCCTCTACAAATGCAAATCCATTCTGTTCATTCAGGAATGGGTAGAGTTCATCATAACCGCCAATTGCTTCCATCGCTCGTTTAATCATTGTGTTTTTAAACACTTTGTAACGAACGTTACCTTTTCGGAACTCAGTTCTTAAATTGGCCATATCCTCAACTGACATACCTTTGTAGTTGGTGATATAAAGACCATTGGAACGTTCAAGTTCTTCGGTAATTTCTTCCACAATTGCCTTCTTATCTGCTAATGTAGGCATGTTGTATCCTTTTAGTTTCTAAATTGAAGTAATGGATGACCGGCTGATCTGGATACTTGGCCCCATCGTTGTGCTCATAAACGCACTTCGTATGTAAAGCCCTTTTGCAGACGATGGCCTCATCTTCAAGATGGTTTGAAGAAATGAAATCGCATTTTCACGCAGCTCATTTGCATCAAAGTCAGCTTTTCCGATAGATGTATGTAAAATGCCTGCTTTATCCACCCGGAAGTCAATCTTTCCGGCCTTGAATTCTTTCACGGCACCTGCAATATCCATGGTAACCGTTCCGCTTTTTGGATTCGGCATCAGGCCTCTGGGACCCAGATGACGGCCAAGCTTTCCGATCTTACCCATTACGTCAGGAGTGGCAACAATCACATCGATATCTGCCCATCCGTCTTCAATTTTTTCGATGTATTCGTCGAGTCCAACAAAGTCGGCGCCCGCTTCTTTAGCTTCTTCTTCCTTGGCTTCGTTAACCAATGCCAGCACACGCACTTCTTTACCTGTGCCATGAGGAAGAGAAACCGTACCGCGCACCATCTGATCTGCATGACGTGGATCCACACCAAGACGCAGATCGAGATCTACCGACTCATTGAAAGACGCGATTGAGGTCTTTTTAATAAGATCACACGCCTCCTCAATTGTGTATTCCATTTCACGATCGATCAGCTCTGCAGCCTGACGATATTTTTTACCTCGCTTTGCCATTTTCTTAAATCCTCTTAGTTATCTCGGATTACACGCAAGCCCATGCTTCTGGCAGTTCCTGCGATCATTTCGGCAGCCTGGTCGGTATCAAATGCGTTCAGATCCTCCATTTTCTGCTCTGCGATGTCGCGGCACTGCTCCCAGGTTACTTTACCAACTTTTTTACGGTTAGGTTCACCTGAGCCGGATTTAATTTTAGCGGCTTCTTTTAACAGTACAGCTGCGGGAGGCGTTTTCGTTTTAAACGTAAACGACTTATCCGCAAATACCGTAATTTCAACCGGAATAATTGTACCAGCTTTGTCCTGGGTTTTTGCGTTAAATGCTTTACAAAACTCCATAATGTTGATACCGGCCTGGCCTAAAGCTGGACCTACCGGTGGAGCAGGGTTTGCCTGTCCGCCAACAATTTGAAGTTTTAGCACTTTATCTACTTTTTTTGCCATATAGAATCAATTAGTGATTCATTCTTTAGTTTGCTGCGTAATAGCTCACGTTAAAAAAGATCTTATGTGGTTGATTCAACCTGGTTCAGGTTCACTTCAACCGGAGTTTTTCTACCAAAAATACTTACGAGTACCCGAAGTTTCAGTTTGTCAGGTAACACTTCCTGAACTGTACCATCAAATTCTTTAAACGGGCCGTCAATTACCTTAACGATATCACCCTCTTTATAAGGAATGTCAACAACACCGCCACTTTCGACCATCTCTTTGTTATCCAGCACCCGGCCCAGTATTCGTTCTACTTCTTGTTGTTTTAATGGCTGGGGTGTAACTTCGTTTTTGGCTGTTTTGAGGAACCCAATGGTTGACGGGGCACCCTGAATCAGGTTATTTACTTCTTCATCATACTTTGTACTCAAGAGCATATAACCGGGGAAGAAATTCTTCTCTTTTTGTTTTTTCTTACCCGATCGAATTTCTATGACCGTTTCTGTTGGTATAAGAATTTCGTCTATTTTGTCTTCGAGGCCATGTTCGGCAATTTCTCTTTCAAGATACTCTTTCACCTTTCTTTCATGGCCTGTAAAAACTCGAATAACGTACCATTGGAATTCATTGTCGGTACTCATAAGCTGTAAATAGCCTCCAAAATTGTACTATAAACCTGATCTACGCCAAAAATAAATGTTGTGATGATGATGGTGAACACCACAACGATAATGGTATTATCGATCAGCTCCTGTTGTTCGGGCCAGCTGACCTTCTTCATCTCTGTTCTGACGCCGTCCAAAAATTCTTTAATCTTCTGCATGCCTTATTTCTATTAAGCGAGAGTTGAAAGCCGGAATTCATCCATCTTTCAATTGAACCATCTTTATGTTTTTGCACGGGCGGAGAGACTCGAACTCCCGACACCTGGTTTTGGAGACCAGTGCTCTGCCAACTGAGCTACGCCCGTAGATAGCACGAGGTGAAAGCCTTTTTCAGACTTCACCCCGGCAAATCCTGTTGGACAAATTTCAGTAATTAGTCCTTAATTTTGGTTACCACGCCTGCGCCTACTGTGCGTCCGCCCTCGCGAATCGCAAACCGCAAACCTGTTTCCATCGCAACCGGCTGTATCAG
>JAWLEH010000127.1:0-8973 GCA_041686215.1 Balneolaceae bacterium
AAAAATGACATTGAAGAAATCGTAAAAGATCAGCCAACCGGTCGAAACAGCCGGAGAATTTGGTTTTTTTATGAATGGCTGATGGATGACAGACTCAATGTAGAAGATACACAATCAGGGAATTACGTAGAGGCTCTTGATCCCGATCTACAATACCCTGGACCAAAACAAAGATCGCAGCGACATCGCGTGTGGAATAACTTGCCGGGAAACAGGGATTTTTGTCCGCTAATACACCGCACTGAAAAACTCGAACGATTTAGTGCTGAAGAGCTGGAAAAGAAAGTATCCGATACGATTGGAAACATACATCCGGATCTGCTATCACGAGCCGCAGCTTTTCTACTGCTAAAAGACTCCAAAGCTTCGTATGCCATTGAAGGGGAAACCCCTCCTGAAAACAGGGCACAACGCTGGGGAAAAGCAATCGGACAGGCCGGACAAAAAGACCTTACTGAAGATGAATTGCTTCGACTCCAGAAGATTGTAATTGAAGACAGACGGTTTGTTGATATGGGCTGGCGAGAAGAAGGGGGATTTGTCGGTGTACATAACCGGGTTGATGGCAAGCCCCTTCCGGATCATATATCTGCCAAATGGCAAGATATTCCACAGCTCATCCATGGCCTGTTAAAAGGCAACAAGTCTCTCATTGGCAGTGACTATGATCCTGTCTTAGCTTCGTCTACAATTGCATTTGGGTTTGTATTTATCCACCCATTCGCTGATGGGAACGGCCGCGTACACCGGTATCTGTTTCATCATGTGTTGGCCCGAAAAGGATTCTCTCCCAAAGGACTTATTTTCCCGGTTTCAGCTGTCATTCTGGATCGGATTGATGATTACAGAAACGTCCTGGAATCATTTTCCAAACCAAGACTTGATCTTATTAAATGGAAACCAACTCCGGATGGTAATGTTGACGTTTTAAATGAAACCATCGACCTCTACCGCTACTTTGATGCAACGAAGCAAGCGGAGTTTCTTTATGAATGCGTAGAGGAAACAGTTATCAAAACACTACCGGAAGAAGTGCTATATATTGAGTGCCATGAAAAAATGAGAAATTTCATACAGGAGCATTTTGACATGCCTGATAAACAGATGGAAAACTTGATTGGTTTTTTGCATCAAAATGGTGGCAAACTATCTAAACGCACTTTAAACAAAGAGTTTGAAGCATTAACCGATGATGAAGTCAGGTTATTGGAGAACAAATATCAGGAGGTTTTTTCGGGAGATAGTTAGTAAGTATCCACCCGACCTACTACATCTTGAATGTTTTTTTCTGGTTGGTTATGCTTGGCAACCCAATACGCAAAGGTGCCAACCTTCAGGTCATGTTCGCCGCAAAACTGTTATTGTGTCTTATCGGACGTCTTCCACTGGTCCACCAGGGCAAACATGGTCTGTGTCTTTGTCTTGGATGCTGTTGTCATGAGTTTTTGACAAGCAAGCTACTATCTTCACTCATTTCTCGAAAGATGCAGTTGTTCGGGTGGATACGCCACAAGTACGCCCCGGCCGGCGGAGCGCCATGTATCGGCGCCCTTCCTGACCGAGTGATTGACAAAGGCATCGCCGGCCCCGGCCTGCTGGCCACCATCCTGGTGAATAAATATATGGATCATCTGCCGCTGTACCGCCAGCGCCAGCGGTTTGCCCGCGAGGGCGTGTCCATCGCCTCCTCGACCCTGGACGGATGGGCCTCCCAGGCAATGGATCGCCTGGAGATTCTCTGGAATCACCTGGCGGCCGATACCAAGGACCTCGGGTATCTGCAGGTCGACGAATCGCCGATTAAGATTCTCGAGAGCCGCAACAAAGGCTCCTGCCACAAGGGCTGTTTCTGGGTCTACCACAGCCCCAGGTCATGATGGAGCGGTACTGAGCGATGGGCAGCGAATTTTAAAGTTTGGTGTCCACCTTCCGCTTTCTACCAACTTACATAAGCTTTCGCGCAGCGGTACACGGCACACCGCTGCACTGGGACTTTCGGAACAATGTGATGCCCTGGTGATTGTGGTTTCTGAGGAACGGGGAGCGATCAGCATTGCTCAAAATGGACAAATCAGGGAGCTGGAATCTCACAGTGATCTTAAAAAACATCTCGATGATTTTTGGGCCGAAAACTATCAATCCGACTCAGCTTCATTTAAGCAGTGAGGCGAACGCCGAAGCATGAAAACCGCTCTGGCTGCCGGCAGCCTGGCCTTTTTACTGTGGCTCTCGTTCGCCTATCCATCGGAGACGGTGTATCGGACGTATGACATACCCATTGAGTACAGCAACCTTGAATCCTCCTCTTATGCGCTTCAGGATACGGTACCTCTTCAGGCCCGGGTAACCCTCACCGGATCTGAACAGGCCTTTCGCAACTTCGATCCCTCATAGGTACGTATTTCATTCGATCTGACATCCGAGGATACGGATGATCTTCAACTCGATATTGACAGTGATAATCTTAGACTGCCGTCAGGCCTGCACGTTTTTGAAGCCGATCCGGCAACACTAAATCTGAGAAAAAGACACTTTGTTGCGACTGAACTCCCGGTTAAAGTACCTGCATCAGGCACGATTGCCGGGGGGTTTGAAGTTGAATCAATCGATGCCTTTCCCAAATTCGTAACCGTCCTGGTTGACACCGCTGCCGCCTCAATCGACTCGGTTTTAACCGAACCTGTGGATCTTAATGAAATTCAGGCACAGGCCATACAACAAAAAACACTCCAGCTGGAAGGTAACACCACTCGTCTGCCTGAAAACAGCTCCCCTGTTATCAACGTAACGATACACGTGCGTAAGGCTCAATCATAATTTAACGTGAGTTTCAGGCTCTTTTTTATTTTATTGTTCAATTGGAACTTCACTAAAATCCTGAAAAAAAATGGGTGATCCACAACTGCCTCTTTTTGACTGGCCGACCTCCGTGATGGGTTTGGGGTACCGCAGTATTGCCGCTTTTAATTTTGACGAGGCAGAACAGTATTTCATGGATGTGCACCTATCAGGACAGGGAGAGGCGACAGAAATCACAAAGGCACTTCATGCGTGCCAGTATTGGCAGCCTTTGATCGATCAAAGCAAAACAGCTCCGGAAAATTTGGACGCAGGCAAGTTATATGAAGAGTTTCGCAGCTATGATTTTGAAGATGTGCCGGGATTGCATCAGCTTGCGGACTCCCTGCTCCAGCACATTGCGGATCGAATGTCGTCAGAGGGACATTTTTATATTGATATGAATGACAAAACCGGTGAAACCTTACCCGACCTGTTGATGGAACTGGGGCAATACAAGAAGGCCGAACAAGCCGTTCTTCAAAGGATTCAACATCAGCCGGATGAAATTCAGCTTCATTATATTCTTGCCCAGATCCAGTGGAATATTCATCTAAAAGGGGAGGCCAGAAAAAACTATGCGAGAGGCCTTTTGGGTGACCCCTGCCGGGTACCGTCTCACAGAATTTTACCGGAACAGCTCCGGTCTCTGATCGGCGAAGTAGGAGCTGAAATGGCACCTGCCTACGGGTGGGTTCGTGGTGTACTACCGCTGGTTTCCCCGCCGGAAGAACCGGAATTCTGCAGTAAATCCCATCGAAAGGCATTTGAATGCTACCGGTTGTTATGGCGGGCCGATAAGGCACTTCAAAATGGGAATATGGAAAACCGTATCAGCTACAGAAAAAAATTGAAGGCCGAAGCACCGGAACTGTACGATGAATATTTTGCTCTGCTATCCGGACAGGTCAATACAGGCAGAACCTGAAGTTGAGGAAATTATCTTCCAGGGTCTATTGCAGGCACAATTATCTGGTTGATTCTTCTATGTCAACATTTCTGCTTGGTGATTTATGCTGGTCAGTATCTATTCTGCCCGGCAGCTGTTTTTTTAAGATTGTCTTGCCATAACTGTTTATACTCTTCTTTTCTGATTAACCACGCCCACTCTTATCTTACGGCACAGTTTTAAACATTTGAATGGACTACATGAAAAAAATTCAGCTCATACAAACCGGCGGTACCATCGCTATGCACTCCGGCAGCGGGAAGCCCGAGCTCGACATCAACAAATTCACATCACTTCTCCACAGAGAGATGCCCGAACTTTCGGATATTGCTGATATCTCTACCTGTCAGATCTTTTTCGAGGACAGCTCCGATATTTCCCCGGATCACTGGATTACGCTCAGCAAACATATTTATCAGCAGTATAATCAGTATGATGGTTTCGTAATTTTGCACGGCACAGATACTATGGCTTACACGGCATCTGCCCTTTCATTTTCTTTATCAAATATTGGCAAACCCATCATCTTTACGGGAAGCCAGGTGCCCATGAGTAACATTCGCAGCGATGCACACCGGAACGTAATCAATGCCGTGGAGCTTGCCACCTACCCTGTTTATGAAGTTGCCATCTGTTTTAACGACGCTCTTTACCGTGGCAGCCGCTCCACAAAGATGAGCATTGGGGATTTTGACGCTTTTGCCTCCCCGAATTTTCCCGCTTTAGCGGAAATTGGTATTTCAATCAATCTGACAAATAACTACACCCGCCCTGCAAATAAATTACGCTGTAACCCTGTGTTTGATGATGCCATACACGTAATAACTGCCTACCCCGGCCTGAACCCGGAATTGCTTTCCTGTATTGACCTCTCCAAAACCAAAGCCGTTATTCTTGTAGCATTTGGAAGCGGTAATTTTCCTGTAGAAGGCAGTTACAGCCTGCTGCCATTCATGCAATCATGCAGAGACAATAACTGCGAGTTGATTATTACGTCCCAGGCTCCGTACGATTCAGTAGACCTTAACCAGTATAAAAGTGGCCGGGCCGCTAAAACCCTTGGTGCACTCAGCGCCGGTGAAATGACGCTCGAAGCCACCATCACAAAAACGATGCATATTCTTGGATGCGGACTTGCGGATGAGGTTTTCAAATCGCAATTTGAACAGAACAGCTCCGGAGAAAGAAACCAATAGTTATGTTTTTTGTATTTGATGTAGAAACCATTCCAGATTTTACTTTCCTCAGAAATGTCCTGAATAGTCAGGAGTCTGATGACGACGAACTTTTAATACGAGCAAGCGAAGAGCTTACCCGAAATAACAGTGGATTTTTGCCGCCAATGTACCACCGAATGGTTTCATGGGTTGGCCTCTGGGTGGAAAATACGGGCAAGCCCGTAAAAAAAGTCTCCTGGAACGGCACCGACGAAAAAGAAGGCCTCGTACAGTTGTTTGATGCCCTTCTGACCTATAAAGATTTTGGGCTGATTCATCACAACGGCCGGGGGTTTGATCTGCCGCTTGTCACCTACCGGGCGATGCATCACAATATGCAGATGCCGGTTCGTCTCAGTCACTATGATATCCGTTATAGGTTCAGTAACGCGAATATCGACCTGATGGACGAGTTCAGCAATTACGGGGCAAGCTCCTATCCAAAACTAAAGCATCTCGGCCATTTGATTGGTATTCCTTTTAAGCAAACCGGCGAAGGCAATGAGGTACTCGCTATGTTCCGGGAGGGTAAATTAGAACAGATTGAACACTACTGTTACGAAGATGTGATGGCCACCTACATTGTTTGGCTGCGCATGAAATACACAACAGGAGACATCCCGGAAGATGTTTTCAGTAACCTGAATGAACGTGCCGTCCAAAAACTTAAAGAGATTCAGGGGTAACGTCCGCAACCAGAAGTGCCTCGGTGATCAATTCTTCAATAGACTTTCATCAAGCTACTCAATACCTTTCATCTTGTTAAATTTAATTTATTCAAGCTATCCACATATATGATACGATCGATGACCGGCTTTGGCCGCGGAGATTCTACCGCAAATGATATTCGTGTAACGGTAGAAATAAAAACCTTGAACAGCCGGTATCTCGACATATCCCCCCGTATGCCCGGCTCAATACAAGATAAAGAGCTCGACCTGAAAGAACTTGTTCAGAAACACCTCTCCCGGGGCAAAGTGTTGCTAAACGTGTATGTTGACAAATCTAAAATGGGTCTGATCGACACTACTTTCAACTCAGAAAAACTGAAAAGCTACAGCGAAATGCTGGAAGAGATGCGGGCGCTGGCAAATATCCGGGAACCGCTGAAACTCAGCGACCTGATTGAATTTGACGATCTGTTTGAAAACCGGAAAGAAGATAAGGAACACCTGGAAATCATTTGGAAATGCACCCTGGAAGCTACAAAATCAGGCTTAGATCTGCTGAATACGATGCGTGAAAAAGAGGGGAAAGAGCTTGAGGGTGATTTGAAAAATCAGATTAATGATATCTCCGGCCTTCTTGAAAAAATAACCGACCAATCAAGCCGCCGGGCCCCGGAAACACGTGAGAAACTTACGCAGCGAATTCAGAAAATGGTAGCCGATGATCAATATGATCCCGACCGGATGGAGATGGAAATTGCAATATTGGTGGATAAAATGGACATCAACGAAGAGGCCGTTCGCCTGGAAAGCCATCTTAAGTTTTTCCTCGAAGCACTGGACGGTGAGCAACCGGTTGGCCGCAGATTGAACTTCCTCTGCCAGGAAATTAACAGGGAGCTGAACACAATCGGTTCAAAAGCAAACGACTCGGATATTGCCCATTACGTTGTAATTTGCAAAGAAAAACTGGAACAAATCAGGGAACAGGTTCAGAATATTGAGTAGCACAAAAGCAGGCATCATCATTCTTGCAGCCCCAAGCGGCGGCGGAAAATCAACCATGGCAAGACGCCTCCTTGCCGACTATTCCCGCATCCGCTTTTCAGTGAGTGCAACCACCCGCGCCCCGCGCGAAGGTGAAACGGATGGAAAAGAGTACCATTTTTTATCGAAACAGGAATTTACCGAAAAAATAAGGAATGGCGCCTTTCTTGAATGGGAAGAGTTTTACAACGGCACGATGTACGGCACCCTGAAAGAGGCCGTTGAAAGTGAACTGAAGAAAGGCTATTTTATAATGCTTGACATTGATGTACTTGGTGCAATAAATGTTAAGAAGATGTACGGTGACCAAGCACTCGCAGTATTCATCAAACCACCCTCAATGGATGTGCTGGAAGATCGCCTGCGCAACCGGGGAACAGAATCGGATCAATCTCTTTCGCTGCGTCTTAAACGGGCAAAGAAAGAGATTGACTATGCAGGGAAGTTTGATGTTGTAGTTGTTAATGATAAAATAGAAGCGGCCTACTCTGAGATCAAGACAGCCGTAGAACAATTTATTTCCAAATTTTAGAAGCTGATTATGCCAATAAAGACATTAGACTTAGATAAGATGGGCGAAGAAGGTGGCAACAAATATGAAAAAATTGTTGTGATCTCGAAACGCGCCCGGCAAATTGCTGCACAAGAGAAACTTGAGCTGGATGAACGCCTGAAATATTTTGAAGGCTTTGAAGATGAAGATGAATTCACCTTCAATGAAGAGCAAGAACAAATTTCAAAATCATTCGAAAAACTGCCACACGCAACACAGCGTGCCGTCAATGAAATGCTGGATGGCAAAACAACCTACCGATATCCAGAGAATGACAACTAATGCTGGCCGGTAAACGCATTTTACTGGGCGTTACCGGGGGCATTGCCGCTTACAAAGCGGTATATTTACTTCGCGAATATCAAAAAGCGGGAGCAGAAGTAAGGGTAACCATGACCCCTTCGGCTACCCGCTTTGTTGGTTCAGAAACCTTCTCTTCTCTCAGCCGGACACCGGTTTCTGTTGATCTGTTCGACAGTGACACCGACGATAGCTGGACCCGCCACATCCACTGGGGCGAATGGGCTGACCTTTTTGTCATTGCTCCATGTACGGCAAATACACTTGCCAAAATTGTAAATGGAGAATCGGACAATATGCTTACGGCTACAGTGCTGGCGGCCCGCTGCCCGATATTAATCTGCCCAACCATGGATGGCGAGATGTATGAAAGCCCGGCAGTGAGCAGAAATCTTAGACGGGTAAAAAAGATGGGCTACCATATCCTGGAACCTGAAACAGGTTACCTTGCAAGCGGGCTCGAAGCAAAGGGTCGGCTTCCCGAAGCGGAAACCATTTTAGAAACATCAGCTACGATCATACGGGAAAACCGTGCCAAAGGTCCGCTATCCGGCAAATCAGTTCTTGTAACGGCAGGACCAACAAGAGAATACATAGATCCAGTTCGATTTATATCTAACCCAAGCTCCGGAAAAATGGGTATATCTATGGCCGACGCCGCAGTCCGTCTTGGGGGTGATGTGACCTTGTTAAAGGGACCGGTATCACATAAAGAATCAGAGCGGATGGCAACTGAAACGTTTACATCTGCTGATGATCTCTTCAAAAAAGTAAAGCAGCACTCTCAGTGCGATGTTGTGATAATGGCAGCAGCTGTTGCCGACTTTAAGCCAGCCTCTTTTTCTGAACAAAAGCTCAAAAAGTCAGATTCTACGGAAATGATCCGGATGTCAAAAACTCCGGATAGTTTAGCCTGGCTGGGTGAACATAAACGTGACGGACAGATACTCATCGGGTTTGCTATGGAAACGGAAAATCTGCTTGAGAATGCACATAATAAGTTGAAACATAAAAATCTCGACTGGATTTGTGCGAACTCCTTAACAGGCAAAGACTCCGGATTCGAATCTGATTCAAACAACATTACCCTGATAGGCAAAGATTTCCGTAAAGAATTTAAGGGACCAAAGCAGGAAATCGCCATTCAAATACTGCGTGACATATTCGATCCAAAAAACTGAGAAGATCATCCCCAACCCCGTCTGTACACGGTCCCAGGTTACCACCACCTACTGTCATTTCGAGCGAAGGCCTGCTCTTTAGTCCGGAGCCAGAAATCTCTTTTATCATAGTTACATTCTTAACCTGAGTTCGATTCTTAAATTTGCCAAATACTACCAAAAGCAGTCCAAAAAGGGCGTTCGTTACGTTAATTCATCAACAATTATTTCATGAGGCTGT
>JAWLEH010000128.1:0-8961 GCA_041686215.1 Balneolaceae bacterium
TTGGATAAAGCCTTAAAAACTCAGAAATAGTGCCGATAAATTAAAAAATTTTAATATCTAATTAAGTATCAACCATTTTTGCGCTTTCAATGGCAACTAACCAATCGAGCAAAAAAAATATCAGTACAGACACGTCCGGTAGCCGAAATCAATTAGACGAATCGCAAAAGCGCCTGCTCCAGGCCATAGGAGACGCCGATTTTAAAGATTTTGAGTTTATTACTGAAATGGCGGCTAAGATAAGCGGCGCAAAATTTTCGAATATTAGCCTGATTTTTGAAGATACCCAATGGATACTGACAGCCGACGGACTATCGAAAAGTGACCTTCCAGCAGAGCAGTCATTCTGTGTGCAGGCAGTTAATAAAACCGGCAAACTTTTCATTGTAGAGGATGCCCGGCAAGACGACCGTTTTAAGAACAGCCCTATGGTAACCGGCGAACCATATATTGTTTCCTATACAGGAGCCCCGCTAAAAATTGATCAGGAGGGTGTATTTGGGACGCTATGCGTATTCGATAATAACACCCTGAATCTTTCACAGCCTCAATTAGACTCCATTGGTAAGCTGGCAAGGCAGGCGATTCAACTCATAGAGTTGCGCAAACGAACAGTTGATCTTGAAGCCAGTAATGAAGCGCTCCAAAAAAAGGAAGAGTTGCTGGAGCTGACACAATCAGCCAATGATATCGGAGCCTGGGAACTGGATCTTGAAACGGGAATCACCTATTGGTCGGATGAGGTGTACAAAATACATGAGGTTGATTTTGATTTCGATCATAACAAAACAAACGGCATTGATTTTTATCATCCGGATGATCGTGAATTAGTCTCGAAGGCCATTGAAAAAACGGTGGATTCAGGCGAACCATTTGACGTGACTGCCCGGTTTATCACAGCGAAGAATAATGAAAGATGGGTTCGTGCGACTGGCCGTCTCCGTAAAGTAAGTGGCAACAAACAGACGCTTATCGGGTCGTTTCAGGATGTGACACAATTTAAAAAGAATGAAATTGAGTTCGAAAAAGAGAGAAACCGAATTGATAATATACTCAAAGGTACGAATGTAGGCCACTGGGAGTGGAATGTGCAGACGGGTGAAACCGTCTTCAATGAGCGCTGGGCCAATATTGTTGGGTATACGCTCGAAGAGCTGCAGCCCATTAGCATTGACACCTGGATGGACCTTGCTCACCCGGACGACCTTGAAGAATCCAGCCGGCGCCTGAATGAGTGTTTCGAAAAGAAGGCAGATTTCTATGAGTTCGAAGCCAGAATGAAACACAAAGATGGCCATTGGGTTTGGGTGTACGACAGGGGCAAAGTATTTAGCTGGACAGACGACGGTAAGCCGTTGAAGATGTATGGTACACATCAGGATATTACAAAGCGTAAGATGTACGAGGAGCAGCTGCGAATTAGTGAAGAAGCATTCAGAGGCAACTTTGAAAATGCTGCGATTGGCATGGCCATGCTTGACGAAAAGGGACGATGGCTGAACGTAAATGCGATGGTGTGTAAAATTCTTGGGTATAGTGAAGAGGAGCTGATGGAACTAACCTTCCAGGATCTGACTCACCCTGAGGATCTTGATTCTGACCTGCAGCTTCTCGATGAATTGGTGAAAGGCGAGAGAGATCATTATCACATGGAAAAACGATATTTCCATAAAGAGGGTCGTGTTATTTATGCCATACTGGCTGTTTCAGTCGTGCGGAATTCTGCTGGAGACATTCTCTACTTTATATCACAGATGACTGATATCAGCAATCTGAAGCTTGCTGAAATGAATCTTTCCTCTGCGCTGGCGAAAAATCAAGCAACAATGAATGCCAGTACCCAGGTTGCAATTATTAGTACAAATTTAGACGGTATTATAACCGAATTCAATGAAGGTGCTGAGCAAATGCTTGGTTATAGCGCAGAAGAGGTTGTAGGCCAACACACACCTGAACTTATACATATTGAAGATGAGATTCGCGAAGAGGGCGAGATTCTGAAGGAACAGACCGGTGAGTGCATCGAAGGTTTTGATGTGTTTGTACATCGAGCAAAAAACGCGATCCCGTTTACGAGAGAGTGGACATATAAACGAAAGAATGGGAGTACGTATCCTGTTCAGCTTTCAGTTACCGCTATTACCCGGGGTGATGAAATTACCGGATTTTTGTGCGTGGCAACGGATATCAGTCAGCTTAAAAAAGCCGAAGAGGAGATCAATACTATTCTATGTATTACGCAGAATCAAAATGAACGGCTGCACAATTTCAGCAACATCGTAACGCACAATCTAAGGTCGCACGCCGGAGGTATTATTGGCATGCTTGAGATTTTGAAACACGAATATCCACAAATGTACTCCAACGAATATATTCAGTTATTAGAGAAAGGAGTTGATAACCTTAAGGATACCATCGAACATTTGACGGGGCTCGTCAAAAAGGACTTTACTGAGCAGGATGATTTTAAAGAAGTGAACCTGGGTAGTTACGTTGAGCGAAATAAGAATAGCCTGATTACTCAGGCCATGAAAAAAGAGGTTAAGATTATAAATAACGTAGCTCCGGAAATTGAAGTGAATGTGATTCCCGGATATCTCGACAGTATAGTCATGAACTTTATGACCAACGGTATTAAATATAGTGAACCGGAAAAAGAGAGCTATGTGAAGGTAGAGGCAGAATTATCTGATTCTGAGGAGTTCGTTATATTATCAATTCACGACAATGGCCTGGGTATAGATCTGAAAAACAATGGACGTAACCTTTTCGGGATGTATCAGACGTTTCATGAGCATGAAGATTCACGTGGTGTCGGTCTCTATATTACAAAGAACCAGATAGAGTCGATGGGTGGAGACGTTGAGGTTGAAAGTGAACCCGGAGTGGGCACAACATTTCACATCTATCTTCCGAAAGCAACATCAGGGCAGCAACCTCCCCCCACTTAACCAACCCGACAGACGGCAAAGGCAGCCGTCAGGCGGGGTCTCCTCGTCTGCACGCTGCTTCAGTCTCCTAAATCCCTAATTCTCAAATTCCCTAATCTCCTAACCCTCTAATCAACGTGATCGGGGATATTGTAATCCACATCTTCAATCTCATAATCCAGCAGGTGCTCGGCGAAATAATCCCACAGCATGCGCTCAAAATAGTCGCTGTAGCGCCCAAAACCGTGGCGCGCTTCCGGGAAGATCATCATATCAAACCGTTTACCTTCACGTATCAGGGCATCAGCCATGCGATAGGTGTTTGCAGGGTGTACATTGTTATCCATTTCGCCGTGCACCAGAAGCAGACGTCCCTGCAGATTATCAGCCAGGTCCGGGTTAGCCGGGATATCAGAAGTGAATGAGGTTCGTTCCTCCTTCACCTCTTCACCGTCTTCATTTTTAACGGTTATTGAATCAGCGGTGGCGGTGACGCCGTGGTGGATTTCACTCCACCAGATGTTATAGACGTTATTGTCGTGATTTCCTGCCGAAGAAACGGCCACTTTATAAAATTCAGGGTAGGTGAGCAGGGCCGCTGTACTCATAAATCCGCCGCCTGAGTGGCCGTAGATGCCTACCTTGTCCAGGTCGATATAGTCGCGGGTAGCAGCAAGCTGCTCAATGCCATACCGGTTGTCCGCCAGTGCGTAATCACGCAGGTTATCGTACCCGTAATTATGATACCACTTTTCACGAAGGGGGCTTCCGCCGCGGTTACCCATTGCCACAACTACAAAACCTACCTGGGAGAGTGCCTGTGCCCGGGCCGCTGTTCCGCCAATGGAAAAACTGCGGGGATAAGGTTCCACCTGGGGTCCGGGATAGACGTAGGAAATAATGGGGTATGACTCAGACGAATCAAAATCAGCCGGTTTCCACATCACACCAAACAGATCCGTTGTGCCGTCAGCCGCTTTTACACTAAACTGCTCAGGAAGGGTGTAGCCGGTCTCTTCCAGTTTTGTCAGGTTCACCTCTTCAAGCGTTAGTACCTCACGGCCGCGGTTGTCCCGTAATAGGGCTTTAGATGGCATATCCGGACGGGAATAAGTATCGATAAAAAACCGGCGTGAATCACTAAAACTGGCTGAATGGTTCGCATTTTCCGGTGTGATGAGTTCCTGCCCGCCTCCGTCGAACTCAACTTTGTAATGGTGAGCATGGAAAGGGTTTCGGCCTTCTTCTTTTCCAAATCCTTCAAAATAAATAGTTGTAGCGGACGTGTCGATCGCAGCTACATCGCCCACCATAAAGTGGCCATCCGTTACCCGGTTGACCAGATTCCCGTTGCTGTCGTACCGATAGAGCTGGCCCCAGCCGGTTCGTTCGCTCCACCAGATATACTCCTCTCCGTTGTTAATCACACCGAGGTAGGAGTTCATTACGTTAAAATAGGGTTCACTTTTTTCTGACCAGAGCAGTTCGGTTTCACCGGTTTCGGTATCGGCTTTCAAAACGTCAACCTCATCCCAGGTTCTGTTTCGGCGTAAGATCCACAGGTAGTCGGAGTCGTCCGAAGTATAAATCCCGCCGTTGTTAAAATAAACACCTCCAAGAGATTGGTCAGGCCATTTATCGGTATCAAGCTTGATACCCTCATGCGATTGCATATCAAATATCATAATCTCCTCCTGGTAGTGGTTGTCTTCTCCCGGAAGGTTGTATTTGTAGGTTTCCAACTCTGGCCGTTCAGAGATGGTATTTATCACCCACAGGTCATCCACATCACGCCAGTCCTGCCGTTTAACGTAAAGCTTTTCAGAATCTTCAAACCAGTTTACTCTTGCCCGAAGTCGTTCAGTTGTTGTTGTATCGCCATGATCGGCCTGGTAGCTGTACCATCGCTCGCCGTCTTCTGTAAGGCGGATTTCCGTGCTGTCTGCATCATCAGCGTGCATTACATACAGGTCGTGTTCCCTGGCAAAGGCAATCCAGGTACTATCAGGTGAAAACGTTTCCCAATCCTCACTGTCATCCGCTTTCAGTGAATCTCCTTTCATCAGCTCGTTTTGGCTGATGTTGTACGTGAACTCGAGGCTGTCTACATGAAAGGTGAAAAGTTCACGGTCGGTATCGTAGTCAAATTCTTTGAGGTCGAGATCGTTGGCATTGAATCCGCGGTTAAACTCTTCAGAAAGCTGTGCGGCCATATCCTCGCGATTGAAAAGGGGGCGCCGGGTGGGTTCGTCTGCGTCTACAAATACCCACTCTTTTCCTTCTGTTGTTTCCCACTCGTACCAGAACCGGTTCTCCTCTTCAATCCAGTTGGCGTTCAGGGATGTAGATCCCACGAGCTTTTGCATGCGGTCTGCCGTGAACTGTTCGGCCAGGTCAAAATTAGCTTCCTGGGCAGAAAGAGCCTGGGGCAGAAAAAGAGTGGGTATAATAAACAGGGAAAAAAGTAAGTATCGAAAATATTCCATAATTTTGTGTGTATTAGAAAATTTGGGGGGGACAATATCAGAAAGATATGGATAGAAATCTGCTCGGATTACAAGATTTGACGTGAAACCGGTAAATAGGGATTATATTTTTATTCAGGAATGGTAACACCTATTTTATAAGTTATTGTAATGAAACCAGATAAAGTAAATTGAATCAAATAAAATGAAGTTAGTTGACCCAAGCGGAAAGGAAGTAACAAGCAAAGAGAACAAAGAAGCCGGACAGCTCGAAAAACAGCTGAATAAAAAGATTGAGAAATTACTGGAGCCGGTGATGAATAAAATCAAATTAGCCGGCGGGCAGGTACCTCAGCAACAGTTGATGCAGTTGTCTTCGGCCGCTCACCAGATGCTTTTCAATCGTATGGTGTATAACCTGGCGGTAAAAGCTGGTGTTGAGGATATCAGTGAACTTGTGAGTGATGACGATGTAGAGGAACTTCAGACCTCGCTGAGTAACCAGCTTCAGATTGTGGATAATCCGCAGGAAGGCCAGCAACAAGGGGCCAATAATCCGGAAGGAAAAAATGATTAGTAGGCTTTCCGGTGAGATAAAAGTAACATGTCAGTAGAATTGGGTGATCCTACACACCCTTTAACATGCATAAACCGGTTTAAAACTATGGCCTCTTTTTTTCATCACGCCGCGGTTGCACTCGACCTCTCAGAAGCGAGTGACCTGATTGTTGAATGTTTATCATCCTTTCAAAAACTGGGAACCGAAAAAATAACGCTTGTAACCGTTAAACCTGTGCCGCTTGAAAAAGAAGACACAGAACCTGACACAAGCAAAGAGCAGAAACAGCTCGAAACATATCAGAAAAAGCTGGAAGAGATTGGTTTTGATGTTGACACTGATATCAGGTCGGGTGTCCATTATTATCCACCCACAGAGATACTCACCGCAGCAGACGAATCGGGGGCAGATTTTGTGGTGATCAGCAACCGTGGCAGAAGTAAAGTTTTTGAACTTATAGCCGGGAGTACCTCTGCAGAGCTGCTTCAGCGCTCAAAGATCCCTGTATATCTGATAAATCTTGAAGTGGAAAAAGATGAAGAGAAAACAGGGGGGCGAACCCTCTTACTTCCGCAGCCGTGTGAAGAGTCATTCAGGCATGTTTTGTATGCCACTGATTTTTCAGATAGTGCATACCGGGCCTATAAAGTGCTCCGGGATATGGAAGGTGCAGGGATTGTTGATAAAATCTCGATGATACACGTTCAGGGGCATCACGCAATCGCGATTAAAGACCCGGTGAGCCGGGACAGGCTGACAGAACAAAACCGTGAGCAGCTGGATCGAATTCGGAATAAGTTGTCAGATCGCACAAGAGAGGATACAGGTCTGATTATAACGTACGGTACTCCCGCAAAAGAGATTGTTGAGACAGCGAAAGAAATAAAGGCCACGATGATCATGATGGGGAGCCAGGGTCAGGGATACGTTCAGGAGTTATTTCTGGGAAGTGTTAGCAGCAAAGTAACCCGACTAACTGATGTACCCGTGTTACTCGTACCTGTAGAGCGGGAAAATGAAGAGTCCTGACTGCAGTCTTTGCCACCTGCTTTAGAGTTTTTCCATTTATTGCATTGTACACCAGCCCTTGCTGATAGTGGAGTCAGGGGCAGAGCACAGCTTAGCTGATCAATGCTTATTTTGTGGTATAAGAGGCATTAACGTAACCCTGATGGAGTTTGAATTATGAAATACGAGGAGTGGGTAGGTAAATCGACAAACCGACTGGATTCGCTTGCGCCGGAGCAGCTGCGGCGTTTTGAGGCAATGGCTAACCGGCAACCTGACTCTGTTGGCGAAGGTGATGAGCTGACAATGTGTTCACACTGGGCCTATTTCACCCCACTTCACCTACAGTCGGACCTCACCGTGCAAGGATATCCCCGTGATCAAGATCTGTTTCCGCCAATCGAACAATCAAGCCGTCTGTGGCTGGGCGGAAGACTGCAATTCAAAAACGGACTAAAGGTTGGAACGCCGGCCACACAATATTCAACCGTTACGGAGTGTAAACAGGAAGGAGGGGAGAATGAAAAGGTATATCTGTCTATTCAGCATCAGATCAGCTCAAAAGGGGCTGTAGCTATTGTAGAAGACCAGCACTTTCTTTACAGGGAGCCAACCGAAAAAGGGGCGCACCCCACCCGGACGGAGCCAATGGATGTGGATCCTGACTGGCAAAAAAGCACAAAGCCTGATGCCATACTACTTTTCCGGTTTTCAGCGCTTACCTACAACGCCCACAGAATACACTATGATCAGGATTATGCCCGGAATGTGGAGGGATACCCAAATGTAATGGTGCATGGACCATTGCTTCTGCTTCTTGCTCTTGAGTCGTACCGAAGCCAGTTTGATGGGAAAATTCTTGAAGATGTTACCTATGAAATACGTGGACCTGTATATCTGGGAGAGCAAATTACCATATCCGGAAAAAGCGTGGATAATCATGAATCAGAACTGCGTATAACCGGCCCCGGAAACAACATCGCATTAAAAGCGAATGTGAAGTGGACGTATAAGTGGTAAATTAAATTGAGGTTTAGGAATGCTGAAATGGAGAGTCTCAGCCTTGAGTCGTTTATCCCTGTCTTTAAAATTGTTGCTTTTTCAAAGGAGTTTGATGATTAGGAGTGCGGGTACAAAGAACTTTAACCACAAATAGTTATAAATGCTTAATAGATGTGTAATAATCGTAATTAAATTTTAGTTTTTATCTGGGTAACTAATTAATAGTCAATTACTTACTTAAAGTATAAAATTTTTTATGATCCTCTTTATAATGAATTCCTAATTTTGAGAGTAACAGGGTTCTTCATTTATTTATATAGAAATTGTCCATCAAAGGCAGCATCAGCTTTATTGATGGAAATAAAAAAACTGGTGATGAATAATTCAGGAGTGTTAGGGGTGCATTTTTCCGGAAAGCATTCATGAGATCAAAAATCACGAGAGCAGGTGAACGATAACGAACTATTAAGACAGAACAATGGAAAACGCGAAAACTACGAATGGATACAAAGGGGTAGAAACTAACAAGAAAGCTACCGTTATTTTAAAAAGTACAGATAAAAGTGATCTTTTTACTGTGAATTACCAGGAGAAGGTACTTGGGCACATTGATACCAAAGATATAAATCATATTAAATTTGTACCCATTTCAGAGGACATTGATTACACATTAGTGGAAATGGAAAAGATAACATCGAGCTTAAAAAAAGCTCGTCAAATGAAGCAACAGCAAATTAGTGCAATAGAGAATTTTCTGAACTAATTAATAATTTGGTTCGGAATTTTTTCGGACTAAAGAGATCGTCACAGGACGATTTAATACTGCCACATTCGATTTGGCCTGAGTCCGACAGACTTCTAAATATAGATCATTCGCTGAATTGTAAGACATGAAAAAAGCCAAATTGCCGGGAATAAAGGATGAGATCGATTTGTGGTCTATTTGATTGGGACCCATCAAAACAAAGGTAACTTTCTGATTTATTTTTTTAGTTTA
>JAWLEH010000129.1:0-8944 GCA_041686215.1 Balneolaceae bacterium
TTTTGCGCCATCGGCATCCCATCGGGGCCGGCTGATGGGTGTCCCTAACCCGTCAGCCCGCACAAGCAGCGTGCAGACGGGCAGTAATGCAAAGCTCTGACTGAATCAGTCATTTTTCCCATGATTTAAATTGAACATAAATTAACTCATTCAAAAATGAAGGTACTTCAAAAGCAGATCACACTTTCGGCAAAAAAACGGGGATTTCACCTTATAACAGATGAGATTTTGGAAAAAATACCTGATCTGAAGAGTATCAGCTCAGGAATTGCACATATTTTTATACAGCATACAAGTGCCGGACTTACAATTAATGAAAATGCGGATCCGTCGGTTCGCAGGGATTTCGAGACTCATTTCAACCGAATGGTACCCGAGGATACCTCTCTGTTTGAACATACACTGGAAGGCTCGGATGATATGACTTCCCATCTGAAAAGCTCCATACTTGGGCATTCGGTATCAGTTCCCATAACTGAAGGGCGGTTTAACCTGGGCACCTGGCAGGGGATCTATCTTTGTGAACACCGCAACAGAGGTGGACGCCGAAACCTGGTGATTACTGCGTTTGGTGAGTAATGTTGTGACGCAAGATTGAGAATTTTGCTATTTTTGTACCTAACTTTAGGTTAACCAGGTATTTTTAGGAATAATTGTTCTGAATGGCTTCACAAAAAAACGCTGAGACTGCGGGTCAACCGCACGATTTAGAACTGTTTTTTGATCACTCGGCTGATCTTCTCTGTATTGCAGGATTTGACGGGTATTTTAAAAAAGTAAATTCCGCCCTGGTAAAAGAGCTGGGTTATTCAAATGAAGAGCTGTTAGAAAACCCGATCGATGAATTTATTATTCCTGAAGACCGAAACCTGACCCGTTCAATTCGCAATAGTATTAAGGATGGAATTCCGCTTCTCAATTTTGAGAACAGGTATGTTACGAAACCGGGGGATGTCATATGGCTTTCATGGACATCCATACCGGATAATGACCGTGAACTGGTCTACGCCGTCGCTAAAAATGTTACTCATCACCGCAGACTTTCTGACTACAGAAATGAATTACTTTCAAACCTCACAAAAGCCAATAGGGATTTAAAGCAGCTTACATACTCAACTTCGCACGATTTACGATCACCGCTGGGAAATATTATCGGGATCTTAAGTTTAATTGATTCTTCAAAGATTGAAGATGTGGAAACGCTCAAGTTAATTGAAATGCTCAACCAAAGTGCGGAGAACATGAGGAAGACACTGGATGCACAGATCAATTCTCTCAGGGAAAATGAAAACGTAGTTGCAAACTCTGAGTTCATAAACCTTAATGAATGCCTCTCAACGGTTACCAACTCCATCCAGTCGTACATACAAACGTCAGGAGCAAAAATTGATGTCAGCTTTGACGCCTTCGAAACAGTTCGGTTTAATAAAGCCTTTATGGAAAGTATTTTTCTGAATTTAATTACCAATTCAATCCGGTACTCTAATCCGAATAAAGCTCCATTCATTACTATTCAATCAAAACTGGAGCAGGGTATAAAGCAAGTCATCTTCTCTGATAACGGTGTGGGAATGGATATGGATAACGTGAAAGGGAAGATTTTTGGGTTCAATCAAACGTTCCACGATCATAAAGAGAGCAAGGGAATTGGTTTGTACCTCGTAAACAATCATGTAAATGCTATGGGAGGCTCAATTTCTGTTGAAAGTGAAGTGGGTGAAGGCACTACATTTACAATCACTTTTTTAGAATCCGATGAAAGGTAGCCGCACACCCGCTGACTGGTTTGATGGTGAGCATATTTTTGAATTAAAACAACTGGCCAAAAACCGAACGCTGCTTACCCAGTGTGAAAATTCAATGGTATTCTTGTACCTTTGCTGTGGAGTATGCTGCATCTTTCTACGCTGCAGGGGTTTGAACAAATGAACCAGGAACTCAAATCGAGGGCTGAAACGTCGGTAGCCGCATGAAGAAACTACTTTTCATACTTATCTCAATACCAATTTTTACGGCCATTCATCAGCCACTACTTGCCCAGGAACTCAATGCCGGATTGAACCTGCAGGGCGTATTCCCTCAAAATGAATTTAACGAAAGTATTGAAACTCTGGGTTTTGGGGTCAATCTGAATGGTATGTACCGTTTCCCTCAATCTCCGTTTGGTCTCGGGCTGGATTTCAATTTCATCAATTTCGGCCGGGATACACGGGATGAACCGCTGAGTACAACGATACCCGACCTTACCGTTCGCGTAGAAAATGAATACAACCTGGTTCAGGGCTTAATAGCTGCGCGGGTGCAGCCGCCCGATGGTATATTGCGACCTTTTGCAGAGGGGCTGGCCGGATTCAACTATTTCTATACACAAACCAGCATTGAAAACAGGCGGGGCCAAAGTGAGGAACCCATTGCAACAGATACAAATTTTGAGGATTGGGGATTTGCGTGGGGCGGTGGCGGAGGGTTTATGATCCGTGTATTCGATCGCCGGGGTTCTGAGAATTTGACTCCCGAAAATCCGTTAGCTGCCGGATATATCAACCTGGGAATGCGGTACCTGAACGGATCCGAAGCCGAATACCTCCGCGAGGGTTCCATTATAGTGGATAATGGAAGTGTTACATATGATACGTTATACAGCAAGTACTAAAGAGTGAATCTCGAAAATTTGTTATATGTTAAACATGAAATATATCGCACTGCTTTTATTATCATTGTCCTTGGTTTCATGCAACACTTCCTCTGGTATCGAGCCAATGCCGGAAGATAGCGATGAGCCCGGATGGCATGAAGGAACTCTTGAACACGATGGGTTGAAACGACTATTCCGATTTTACATACCAGAGGATCTGCCGCGGGATGCTTCTGTGGTTTTTTTGCTTCACGGGGGCACGCAAAGCATGGACGCGATATTTCGTCCCAACTCCGGCGGGACCAACGAATGGCCGGTGCTGGCTGAGGAGGAGAAGTTTTTACTGGTCGCACCTAATGGTATCAATGTTGATACTGGCTCGCCAGATGGTGACGATCAAAACTGGAATGACTGTAGATCCTCAGCTTCAGAAGATAATCCATTGTCAAAAGCTGATGATGTCGGATTTATTACTGAACTAACCAAATGGGCGGAATCCCGTTTTGACATTAACGGCTCAGCCATGTATGCTACCGGCTCATCCAATGGCGGCCAAATGGCGTACCGGCTGGCGATTGAGCAGCCGGAATATTTCGCAGCTATTGCCGTCTTCATCGGGAACCTTCCTGAAGACACGCTCTGTGAAAATCCGTCGAGCCGGATGCCTGTGCTCATGGTCAACGGTACAGACGACCCGATTATACCATTTGATGGGGGTAGTACCGAACGTGGCGATTATTTATCTGCTCCCAACACACGTGACGTCTGGGCCAATGCTAATGAGGTTAATGAAGAGCAACGCCAGGAGCAAGAACTACCCAATATTAATCCTGATGATGGTAGCAGCATCATTTGCGAGGACGATCCGGAACGAAACAGTTCTAATGATCTGATATTGCGGTTCTGCAGAGTAGAGGGAGGAGGTCACGTAATGCCATCTATCAATCACAGCATTCCACGGTTCGTTGAACGCCGTATAGGTCCACAAAACCGGGATATTGAGGGCGCACGATTTGCCTGGCAGTTTTTAAGTAAACACGAGAATAAACATTGAGGTGCTTTAAATTCAATCTTTTGATCAATAGAAAAATGCGTCAGTTTTAGTTAAGTTTGTTGTAGCAAGTAATTAATAGACAATTATGGCAACAAAAGTAGATCTTAAAACCAAACAGCTCCAACAGCTTTGCAAAAAGTATAATGTAAAGGAACTATATCTTTTTGGATCAGCCACTACTGATAATTTTTCTGAAGACAGCGATCTTGATTTTATCGTCAAATTTGATCGGCAAGGATTCGAAGGAGCATTTGACCAATTCATTGATTTTAAGCAAGAGCTTGAGCAAATCTATGGTCGGTCTGTTGACCTATATCATCTGAAAAAATTTAGGAATTCAATTTTCCAGCAAGAAGTTGAACGCTCCAAAGAACTACTGTATGCCGCATAAAACAAGAAAGCTTCTTCTTGACATTAGCCTTTCCTGCCGAGAAATTTTAGACTTTATTGATAGTAAAAGCTTCGAGGCTTTTCAGGAAGATCGCATGCTTCAGCTCGCTATCGAAAGAGAATTTTAAATTATTGGTGAAGCGCTGCACAGAATGTCTCGAATTGATGAGGCTACTCTTGCTGAGAAAATTCCTGAATATCGTAAAATTATCGATTTTAGGAATATTATCGCTCATGGTTATGACATCATTGACGAAGCTGCCATGTGGGATTTTGCTGTGAATCGGGTTCCAGAATTGTTAGATAAGGTTGAAGATTATTAGTCTTTCAGATATTTTTGATTATTTCTTGAATAGGTTGGCTGTATAACCTGCGCATTAACTCGGGCAGGCCTCGCCATCTCCTTGCCTCCCTTCCATTTATTAGTTAATATTTCGTTTTATAATTAATTCAACGCTATTGCGCCTGCCGGTTATGCGCCAAGTCGTTACGGTCCCGAACCGACATGCTTATTCTGCAGGTTGGGTTTACCCTCAGGTTTTAATTGTGACCTGACCACATATTTCAGGCTATTGCCAGTGTTATATCATTTATGTAGAAATAGGGTTGGGTGACGATCTTCACCGTATGAATTCTCTTCATCCGGTGAATTGCCCGACACCTGCAATACCCATAAAATCATCTTATTGCGTAACATTTCAATACAGGATGCGTAGGCTTGTGAAGTCTCTCAACCATTTAGAGAAACCACAATGATAAACTACAAGATTCTCCTTCTTCTGCCTGTTTCTCTTTGTATTATCATTATATCTGCCCCACTTTTACACGCTCAACAGGCGGAAACTCTTCTCAGCGGAGATATTAACCATGGCGGGTTTGGTGGGCCGGTTCTCAAAATAGGTGAAGTTGCCGGTTCTGCAGGTGTTTGGGTTGGCGGTCGGGGCGGATGGATCATCACACCTAACAATCGCCACTCCATCTCGCTGGGCGGCGGCGGATACGGTCTTGTAACAGACCACCTGTCACCAGCTGGAAACGATTTCTACGCACTCAATGGGTATGGCGGTTTCGAGTTGGAATACACCAACCGTTCAGCTCGTCTGGTTCATATAACCTTCTCATCACTTCTTGGCGGTGGTGGTCTTATGCTACGGAATCGCGATTATGATGATGTTGACGATGACGTCGACAGCTACTTCGTTTTTGAACCCGGAATTCACGCTGAATTGAATGTAACCCATTTCTTTCGCATAGCAGCCGGAATCAGCTATAGAATCACCAGCGGTATCAGCAGGTTCGGCTTTAGTGATAGTGATTTCTCAGGTCTGAACGGAATACTCACATTTAAATTCGGAAAATTCTTATGATACGGGCTACTTCACTTTCATTGCTTCTTCTCTTGTCACTGCCGATGATCACTCTGGCCCAGCAGTCAGAAACACTGTTTTCAGGGGATGTGAGTCATGGTGGTTTTGGATCACCTGTTTTTGGTGTGACATCTGTTAACGGGGAAGCGTCCTACCTGCGCGGCACTCGTGGTGCGTGGATGATAAAGTTTCAAAATGGACACGCCATAAATGTAGGCGGCGGATGGTATCGCACTGAATCAGGTTTTGGCGCCGTGGATTTTTCCATCAATTCAGAAACCCCTGAAATGAAGACCAATTACGGCGGCTTTGAACTGGAATACGTAAACCGCTCACACAAACTTATTCACTACGGCGCACAGGTAATGATTGGTGGCGGTACCGCCCAATTCAGGGACAGTGACATTGATTTGGAGAAGCAGTCCGACCAGTACTTTGCCGTACAGCCCGGTGTAAACGCTCATATGAACATCACCAACTGGTTCCGGATCAGCGGCGGGATCTACTACAGGTTTGCAGATGGTGCAAGCCTTCAGGGCACTTCTAATTCCGATCTCTCTGGTACATCAGCTATTCTTGGATTGAGATTCGGTAAATTTTGATCCGCACCCAGTCATATACCCACAATTTTTCCAAATGAATTAATCGTGAAATCTTGAAGCGATTGTGTATTTTGCATTCTTTAGCTGTGCCATTACAGGATATTTTCCAACCATTTATTTATTTACTATTAAGATATGCCAGAGACCTCATCTTCAATCAGTGGTGTGCTTCAAAAAATGGACGATATCGTCGATCAGTGTAAGCGGGAACACCTGCGCGCCGGCTACTTTGCGGTGCTCTATCGGTTTGTGACGATCCGGATCAAAGAAGGCATCGACACTGGTGAATTTGAAGACAGTGACCGGATGGAGCAGCTCGACACGATATTTGCCCAGCGGTTTTTTGATGCGTTTGACGCCTGCTACAACAACTCCGGCAAGCCGGTCACACAAAGCTGGAAGATTGCGTTTGATTCCGCTGAATCCGCCAAATACGTTATCATGCAGCACCTGCTGCTGGGTATCAATGCCCACATCAACCTCGATCTTGGCATTGCGGCCGCTGAAACGATGAAGGGTAAAAATCTAAATCTGATACACAAAGATTACAATTTCATCAACGCCATCCTCGCCTCACTTGTGGATGACGTGACTTCGAACATGAGCCGGATCTCTCTGTTTTTCGGCCCGATGATCCGCCTGGCGAGGGGAGCCGATGAGATGCTGATCGAATTCAGTATTGTTGTGGCCCGCGATGGTGCATGGAAGTTTGCTCACGAATACAGTACAGCACAGGATAAACAGCTCGCGATCCAAAACAGGGATGCCAAAATCGCAGATCTTGCAAAACGAATGACTCAGACCGGCCCTTATGTTTCATCTATCCTCAGAGTGATCCGCTGGGGGGAATTCCGTCCCCTGCCGTCTGGCCTGGACCAGCTTGCCGGCATTGTAGAATAATTTCTTTTTTCATCCTGATGGATCAGGACTGTAGCTCCGCTCCAACTTTTCACTTTTCACTTTTCACTTAAAACATGCCCGACTCACGCTACACCCCAAAACCCTATGTAGAACTCAATCACCCCGAATGGAGTAAAAACGCGGTTATCTACGAGGTAAATATTCGTCAGTATACGGCGGAAGGAACCTTTAAAGCATTCGCCGATCATCTGCCAAGGCTGAAAGAGCTGGGCGTGGATATTTTATGGCTTATGCCCATTCACCCGATCGGAAAAAAGAATCGTAAAGGAACTCTCGGCAGCTATTACGCTGTGAAAGATTACTACGGCGTAAACCCTGAGTTTGGCACGATGGAAGATTTCAAAGAGCTGGTACAGCAGATTCACGACATGGGCATGTATGTAATACTGGACTGGGTGGCCAACCACTCTGCCTGGGATAACCCGCTGACGGAAGAGCACCCGGAATGGTATACGAAATCAATCGACGGAAATTTTCGTCCCACACCCTGGTACGACTGGGATGATATCATTGATTTTGATTACAGCAAACCCGGCCTGCGTAAATACATGACCGAAGCTATCAAATACTGGGCTGAGGAAGCCGGTGTGGATGGCTACCGGTGTGATGTGGCCGGGTTCGTACCCATCGGCTTTTGGGAGAATGTCCGCCGCGAGCTTGACTCCATCAAACCGGTGTTTATGCTTGCCGAATGGGAATCCCGGGACCTGCACAAAAAGGCGTTTGATATGACCTACGCTTGGAGCCTGTGGTTCAGCCTCGAAGATCTGTATCAAGAAAAACGGGACATGGGAGACCTGCTGGAATATTTAGCTCATGATGTAAGCACGTTTCCGGATAATGCATACCGGATGACCTTCACCGAAAACCACGATAAAAACTCATGGGAGGGCAATCAGTATACCAATTATGGGGATGGCCTGCACGCCGCGATGGTCCTTTGCTGCACTGTAAACGGTATGCCGCTGGTGTACAGCGGACAAGAGGCCGGGCTCGACCGGTCGCTCGAATTCTTCGAGAAAGATGTAATTGAGTGGCGTGATCATGAAAACGCCGAAATCTATAAAAAACTCTTTCAGCTGAAAAAAAGGAATCGTGCACTTTGGAACGGAAAATGGGGAGGGGAGATGATCCGCATCAAACATAACCGGCCGGAAAGCGTTCTGGCTTTTTACCGGGAAAGTGACGGTGATAAAGTGATTTCCATCATTAATTTTTCTGAACAGGAATTGGATGTAAATTTTGATACAATACCTTTTGTCGGTTCGTACACTGATATTTTCAGTGGAAAGGAGATGACAATCGAACAGAAGACTGTCTTGAACCTGGGGCCCTGGGATTACAAAGTGTTGTCGAATCTGTAATGTATTTTTTTGCGGGACATATGTGCTCCCATCCCGCGGAGGGGACAGGCAAGCAAAAGATCGCATCGCGAGACTTTTGATGGTCAGGGGTGGGTTCCGGGCCACGGAACAGTTTCCTGCCACTGCGGACCCACCTCTGCCTCGCCGCTGCTCTGCCTGCGGCAGTCGCTTAGGAGGCTGTCTCCTCCCAAGAGGAGAGGTAGTTTACTGAGGCTGTCCAAAAAGTAAATTAATAAACAAACCAACTTAAATAATTTAGACATTTAATCCCTCTCTATTAAATAGAGAGGGATATAGGGTGAGTCCGGAGGGAAAGCCTAAATTATTTAATCGGTGTTCGGTGAATTTTACCTTTTAGGACAGCCTCACAGGCCTGAAAAAGATTGCAACGCGGGACTTTTGATGGTCAGGGGTGGGTTCCGTGGCAGGGCGTAATTCTCGTTCTCACAAATCCACTTCTGCGCCGTCTCTGATTGCTCTAACGCTATCTCCTTCGAGGAAGAGAGGCTTTATTCACCCAATTCTCAAATCAACGAATCCACCAATTAACCAATTCACGCCTCTTTAATAGCCCCCGATCGATATGCTTTCAGAAGAGCTTTGAGATCATC
>JAWLEH010000025.1:0-1415 GCA_041686215.1 Balneolaceae bacterium
ATCACTACCCCTGATACGCTCACCCTCAAATCCGGCACCTATTCCGTTACGGCCGAAGAAGGAGATACGGAAGCGATTGATGAAGAGATTGAAATTGCCTCTGAAGACCAAACCGTCACGGTTCTGACGCAGGTAAAATCCCTGGCCGAAAATCAGCTTCAGCTTCAAGGCTCGATTACAGATGAATCTTCAGGAACACCGATTAACCGCGCTTACATTTACTTGCTCAATGAGCTAACCTCAGACACACTGGCTGGTCCGCTTTTTGCTGACAGTGACGGCGTGATTCAAGAGATCGTCAATTTGGAAAACGGACCGAATTTCGATCTGTCACTTCTCTATCGAAAAGCCGGTTATACCCATTTTGAAAGCACGGTCTCCATCACACTCCCCGATACACTTTCCGTTGATGCCACCCTGCAAACCGCGCCCGCTCCCACCGCAGATTTTACGGTATCCGGAGATTTGATCGCAGGGACACCCATCATTTTTGATGCGTCCGCTTCATCAGGCGCCTCCGGTGAAGACCTTACTTACTCCTGGGATTTTGGAAACGGAAAACGAGGGTATGGTCAGATCTTATCCCATGTTTATACCGGGTCAGGCAATTTTAGCGTAACACTTACCGTGGCCGGAGAATTGGGTTCTACCGATCAAGCCACCGAACCCATCAGCGTCTCCAGTGCTCCCTCCCCCCCTGCTCTAACGATTATCAATGGCGAAATTACATCGGTTGACCTTGAGCCGCTTGAAGGCGTTACGGCGAATGTGGTGAATGACGACTTTACGTCCGTATCAGGCACCGATGGGCGAGTTGTGCTGGGGGATGTCCCTGCCGGAGTTCCGATTGTCGTACAGCTAACCAAGCCCGGTTATGCACTACAAACGGTGCGAATTACTCCGGATGCTGAGAGTGCGGAAAACTATTTTTCGACGTCAATGATCGAACTTGAGAATCCGGTTACGGTACAGAATGTAGAAAATGGCACGTCTGTTACCGGGAAATTTGGAACAAAGGTCAGCCTGCCGATTGATGGCTTAATCGACTCTGATGGCGGGGTGGTTACTGGAGATGTTGATCTGACGCTGACTCCTCTGGATGTGTCATCAGATGAAATATTTAGTTTTCCCGGTGGATTTGAGGGGGTCAGGCCCACTGGTGAACAGGGGAATATAGTGAGCTTTGGTGTCGCTGATTTCACCTTTACTCAAAATGGCGAAACATTACAGATGATGCCCGGCAAGTCAGCTGAAATAGAAATACCAGTAACCAATGCAGATGTCGGGTTAGGTGACATTATTCCGCTTTGGACGCTGGATGAAGAGACCGGTCTCTGGATTGAAGAAGGAACCGGTGAAATCATTGCGTCCGCCAACTCTCCTTCAGGACTGGCGATGGTTGCCGGGACCGGCCA
>JAWLEH010000025.1:1515-31402 GCA_041686215.1 Balneolaceae bacterium
TCAGAAATAGCCCGATATCAGTTTGAAGGTGAACAAGACGATTTTATACGGGTAGAGATTAGAGAGGGATTAGGTTTTGAAGGAACAGGTGACGTGTTTTTACTAAATTCTAATGAAGAAGTACTACAGCAGGGAAATTATTCAAATAATTTTACCCGCTATTTATTTGAAAACTTACCCGAAACCGGTAACTACTTTATTGATATAATATCTGATACCGATATCTCAAATTTTGATATCGGACTTGAGCTCTTTGATGGGCCCGTAAACCGTGAAATCTCCTATGGAGAACGGATTTTCGATTTTCTGTGGCCGGGTACTGTTAACACCTACACGTTCCAGGGAGAAACAGAAGATGTTCTCGAGATAATTGCGCAGAGTTTCCCTTTGGGTGAAGGCTGGTCAGCCAACCTGACGATTAAAACTCCAAATCCACTGGTTGACTATAATGCATCTTTCTTCAACTACGATGTGTGGGTACAAAGACTGGAGGAAAAAGATGGGGGCTATTCCTTAGAAGTCTCCGGTGCCAATTCTCAAAGGCATGGCGATTACATTATTGACATAGATACAATAGATAATTTTGTGGATGAAACGTCCGAAATCGCATATGGTGATTCTGTCTTAAGCCCGGTTTATGAAATTAATCAGGTTAACGAATATACTTTCTCAGGAAATGCAGGTGACCTCATCCGGCTAAACGTAGACAAACCGTATGAAAGAGAATCGACAAACAGATTATCTCCACAGTTGAGACTTTTTAATCCTGACGGGGAAATATTAGACGAGGTGACCGCATCTTTTAGTATAGATCGTGATGCGGGTATCGGCTATGTTCTTCCTGAAGAAGGAGAGTACAGAGTTGGAGTAACCGGGAATGCAAATAACTTATCACCTGAAGGAGATCTATATTCGCTATTGCTGCGTAAAATCGAGAATCTTCAGGCCAAAAGTTTTGAAGATTTCAACCTTGAAATTATCCGCAACGAATTTTTTGAGAATGAATTAGATATCAATCTCTACACATTTACCGGAGAAGAGGGACAGTTCGGACGAGTCGTTCTCTCCCCGGCATTTGCTTCGTCACCAAAAGGCAAAGTTTATCTATTTGATGAGAATTATCAGTTGATAGGAAAAGATTCGTTCGTTTCTACCACCCTATCAGATTTCAGAAAAACGGGAATAATTGATACCCCGCATACCGATCAGGAGTACTCTGCAATCGTTGTTAGCAACGGCCGGGATGATGTTAAAGACTCATCACGTGAGGAGTATATAATTCAGCACAAAAGGGCTGAAAGCGTCCAATTTAATTCCACGACGAATCAGGCGATCCCTTCAAGTAGTTTACAATACTTCCACATTAATAACCCAACGCCCGGTAAAGAAGTGTCCATATCTGCACCGGGAACCGGAGTCAACATTTCCGTCAATGCAATCAAAGGTCCTGTAGAAAATAATGTCAGAGTCGACTTCGGAAGCTCACAGAGTTTTCTTCCTACAGTTCTGGAAGATTCGGGGAACTACTTTCTTTCAGTACTTTCCGACGCAAACGCTCCGGCCGATTTTGATCTCACTGTTGTTGAGCTCGAACCAAGCCAGGATATTAATCTTGTGCAAAATGAGTTGATCTCTGCAGAAGGAGCCATTCGCCTAAACGGTGATATTGACCGGTTTGATTTTACTCCGGATGCAAACGGCAGCATTACAATTACGCTAAACCCTGCTGCTGAAAATAGCATCGATGATTCCGGAAGGCTCAGAGTCCAGGTTCGCAATCCCGATACAAATAACTTAGTGAGTGCAAGTTCAGAAACACCTGTTCCGGAGGGCAATGAGCTCTTTATCTGGCAGGGAAATGTATCCGGGCAAAACGATTACAGAATTCATGTGCTGGATCAGGATGCAATTACGTCGGGAGATTTTATACTGACGGTTGAGTTCTCACCTAATCCATAGATTTACGTGATGATTAAAGTAAAAGCTGCCCGGCTGTTTTTTGCAGACACCAGGCTGAATGCTGTAAATAGAGGGAGCTCATACAATATCCTGATCCTTTTTAAAGCCATCATTACAGGAAAATATGATAGTTCTTACACTATTTTTACGCATTAAAGGTACACCCTAATATCCAGACATAAATCCATCACAATTATGAAAAATTCATCTTTCTCCTGTATTCATTTTTTTTTCGGTTTTATATTCATCCTTATCTTTCAATTCACTGCACTCCAGATGGCGAATGCTCAAATCAGTATCACAAAATCGACGGTAGAGTCGGTATTTCAGGGAGGGTATGAAGTGAATTCATCCGTTAGCGAGGATAGTGAGGCTATTAAATCTCTATATGATAGGTCCGGAGCTGACCAGGTTTGGGATTTTACAACCCTCTCCTACGATGAAAATTTCACATCGAGTGGTACCCTGGATATATCCACAAGTCTTGAAGAAGCACCATTAAACGATGATTCCCACTTTGAACAGGCCACTCACGTAATGACGGCTGAATTTATCACCGATACACTTTCATTTGACCTCTATTCCTATCATATTTTTAATGACGATGAACTAATCCTGCTGGGAAGTGTCATGGTAGAGGAAGGCGAAACTGATCCGGATTTTGTTAATTACAACCGTCCCGGGGACATAGAATATCAATTTCCGGCAACTTTTGAAGATTCCTGGAATTTTGAATACGAGGATGAAATAACATTCGGTAGTTCATCACAAATTTCTGATATCTCTGTTAATATTGAGATTGAAGGTTGGGGCAAGGTTATTACCGAGGATGGTGAATCAGATGTTCTTCGAATAAGGAGAACCGAAACCACAGAAATGGAAGGCTTTGAATTCGACTCTTTCGAAATCTTATTCGTTGAGGAGAATGGAATAGAAATAGCAAGTATTACCGGTGAATCTGAACTTTTTGGAGACGGAGTTGATGAAGGAACCCTGGGTGCTTCAGTCAGCTCTGTTACTGTAGGTACGCCTACGTCACAGGAACAGATCTCTGAACTCCCGAAGCGTATGCAGCTCAAACAGAATTACCCGAATCCGTTTAACCCAAACACTCAAATTACCTATAATCTTCCGGAGGCTTCTGATGTCTCGCTAACCGTCTATTCCGTTACCGGCGAGCAGGTGGCTACGCTGGTGGATCAGCCACAGTCAGCAGGTTTCTATACCGTGCCTTTTGATGCAAGCGGCCTGGCCAGCGGAACGTATATCTATCGCCTGACAGCAAATAATCAGGTTCTGACCCGGAAAATGACTCTCATCAAATAATCTGTGTGAAATCAAACCCGGATCATACCTTTTTGGTTTCACCCACTACTTTGGGTAATTCCTGTTATCTTCCAGACGGATCTTTCGGTGACCGGGGGTCAGGAGTGCGCACTCCCTGACCCAGCTGAAAGACAATATTAATTTTAGCGAAATCCTATTTGATGTGCGGACGATATGTGTTAAAGGCAACGCTTGAAGAGCTTCAGCAAAACTACGGGGCCGTTCCGGAGGGCACGTTTTCGGCGAAACCGAATTACAATGTGGCACCTTCTCACCATATGCCTGTAATCCTTGAAACAAAAGAAGCTAAAGAGAGGATCATTCAGGCTCACCGATGGGGACTTGTACCGTTTTGGGCCGACAGCCTCAAAACAGGCTACTCCATGATCAATGCAAGAGGTGAATCGCTGTCAAAGAAGAAATCGTTTCAGAAGCCTTTCAGGTCTCAGCGGTGCATCGTACCGGCAAGCGGGTTTTATGAATGGAAAACCACCGATTCCGGGAAATATCCACACTTCATTCAGCGAAAAGAGTCTGAGTTGATGCATTTTGCCGGATTGTGGGAAGAGTGGGAAGATCCCGAAAATGGTGAAGCGGTGAACAGCTACACCATCATCACCACCGAGGCAAACAAGCCGATGGAGGAGCTTCACGACCGAATGCCGGCCATGCTGCTGCCTGCAGAATTTGACACCTGGCTCGATCCATCTAACCACGATACTCACGCACTTCAGGAGCTTATCCACCCCTGGCCTGATGATGATATCAAATTTTATCGCGTTGATCAGGAGGTGGGCAATGTACGTAATAATCGCCCGGAACTGATCGAACCCTATCGCGACCTTTTTTCCTGAATTCCCTCCTCATCCGATGAGTTGGTTAAGGTCCGAATTCATTCATTGAAACATGGCATGTCTATTACTGATCATTAAGCGTTGGGTATCGAAACCAGTCAAGAGATAGATCTATGTAGCGATATTGAACAGACATACAATGTTTTGGTTCGGACCTTTCTCCACCCGCAGACTCTGCCAGCAGCTCTCTGCGTTCGCGGTCTTGCAGGTCCGTGATTTTCCCAGTTCAACAATGCAACGATTCCACAGTTCAACAAATACTCACACCGACGCTGACAGAAACCGGAAAAGCCCCGGTATACTGTCAGGTCTTTACGATCTGTAAAACATAGCAAGTCTGTCTTTTTTAGATACATTCTCAGAATCGGAGTCAGCAATGACTTTTTACCTTCATGTTTTTTTTTGGAAAATCACACTTCTCAGTTACAGTCAGTCTCCCTGAAAGTTTCTGATCATCGCGCCTGATGCCCGGGATGATGTAAAAGCTTACAACTCACTTCCAACTAAAAAAGTACCTGCCTACCGCTTCTTTTCTATTGATTTCTTTTGTAACCTGACATCAGGCCTATATAATTAAAGCCATTTTTAAGAGAAAGCCGGGATGAAATATGCATACACCCAAATCTGTGGAGCATGATTTGAACAGCCTCCAAATTTTTTAAAAATAATTTCGCCGTTTATCGACCTTTTTTGCGCGTAAAGAAACAGGAATTAGTTCAATTTTCACAAATCCATCCGAGGACAAATTATGAAGGCCTGCGTTATTGTTACTTTCAGTTTTACCATATCCTTTTTTGCAGCCCTGATGCTGCATCACCCCCTCCATGCCCAGGTTGACCCGGAAGATCCGTTCCGGGGCAATTACTTACTGGGTGAAAACGGTGAAATTGTGGTTGTTTCAGGAGGCAATGGAAATGCTAACATAAAAATTATTGACGCGGTGGGTGATGTCACGGAAGGAGGCCTGAGTGAGGTTAACAGTCAGTTTGTTGAAGCCCCCTGGGGCATTTATGGTAATACGGAACAGGTTGACCTGGTAACGGGTGATTTCAATGACGATGGATTTGAGGAATTTATCGGTGTTTGGCCCGGACCTGACAGCACCGTGACGCTGTTTATTCCGGAAATGGATCCGAATACATTCAGCTGGACGAACGCGATCCGAAAATCGGTTCAGGACGATGCATTTCCAAAGTTAAAAGAGGAAGATTCGTTTCCGTTTGGAGGGTGGATACGCGCGGTATCGGGACAATTCGATGACGATAATGAGCCTGAACTGCTTGTTGCATACTGGGCTGATACCGGAGATCCCGAAGGAGGCCCTATACAAATCATCGTTTACGATACGGACGGCAGCCTCACGCCACAACCGAGCGCGAATATAGCCAATCGCAGTCTGTCCCCATTTATAGCAGATGGTGCCGGCAACCTGAGGTATAGTAGCCGGTTTGACATCAGCACGGGTGATTTTGATGGCGATGGCACGGATGAAATCTTTTTGGTATACCCCGAACCCGGCCCGGTCAGATTTGGATATGTGGGATGGCAAATGGTCGCCTCAATTTATGACTTCGATAACGGGCAGCTGATCGAAACCATGAATGCCCCGGTTACAAGCCGATTTGGCAGCCCGATCGAATATTCGGGCAATTCGAATGAATTTATACAGCGGCTGGGTATAGCCAGCGGAGATTTCAATGGAGATTTCAAAGACGACATTGCGCTTGCCTGGGATGAAGGAAAAACCAATGAAGCAATACTCAGCTTAGCCTTATATACCATTGATGTAAGTGCAGATCTGGAATCCTTTACAACGACAGACAGACAATCCGAAGGCGGATGGAGCAGCCGTGGCGAAAATGGGCACCCATTGTCAATTATTGGCAGGGATTTGAACCTTGATGGAGCCGATGAAATCCTGGTTTACTACCGGAACTCTGTCAGGATTTTTGAGCCGGATGAGAGTCTGGGTATTGGAAGCAGTGTGGAACAGGTTTCTGTAAGCACCCGTGAAGGGCCTCAGTATCACCGGGCAGTTGCCATCACGGATGTGGATATCGCAGACAGCGATTCACTCAGAATGGAGGTGGTAACCATGGGCAGATCAGGAACCAAAGTGTGGCAAAACAGCACCGATACGGATGACTTCAATATCGGAGGCACAGGCAGTGAATATACAGCAAGTGCTCCCGTCTATGGTGTGGCACTTGCCGTGGGCGACTTTGACGGCGATGCCGTGCGGCTCGGACCACCCTCTCGTCAGACGGTTACCGATATCACGCAACCGCTGGTTGTGCTGAATGCCCCTCCCATCCATTACGACATTATTGATGGCGTTACATACGATATCAACAAGTGCTTCGATGCTGATTTCAGAATCAACTGCGAACACCGCTCAATTTACGAGAATGCCACCAGCAGTGATTCTGAGGTCAGAACACAGATCAGCTCTGACTGGGGCGTGTCCAAATCGATTGAAGCGGAAGCGGGAGCCGATTTTAAATTTGTACAAGCAAGTGTTAAGGGGTCGCTGGGCCGGAAATATGGTGAGGGATTCTCGAATGTGGAGGGCTCATCCGAAACAGTGAGCGTGAAAGTGACATCCGACGCCATCGAGGAGGACAGAATCTATGCAACGGTTTCAAACTATGATATTCTGGAGTACCCGGTTTATGCCGAAAATACCCGGCAGGGAAGCGTTATTGCCGTTGTACCTCAGCTCAAAGGTCTCGAAAGCCTTCAAAATACGTGGATGGGCACCAAAAGCGGTAACGCAAGGGATTACATTCCCGACCACGAGGTGGGCAACATTTTATCGTATCGGTCTCAGGCGACTCTTCCCGATAGTGCAATCTTTTTTGGCAATGGGAGTTTTGAAGGTGGCGGCGGCGATACCTGGGAGCTGTCAGGAAATGCCACCCAAACATGGGAGCTTCGATTCGGGTCTGAGAATATATCGCAGCGTGAAAACAGGGCCTATCAGCAGGTGTCGCGGTCATTGGAAGCCAATGTCAGCGGAAACTATGGTCCATTTCGTGCCAGCCTTACGGGCAAAGTGTCGGATCAGTATGACGATCAGCAAATTTCGACCCATAAAACTACCGTCAGAGAGGAAAGTGCGCTGATGGTGGAGTTCGGGACAATTGACGATTCTATTCTCGGAAACAAAACTTATTCGGTGTCTCCATACGTCTACTGGGCATCCAATGGCGCGCTGGTACTCGATTATGCCGTATCGCCCGATATGAGTATGGGCGTTGCATCATGGTGGGCATTGACTTACGGTAATGCACCAGACTTGACAATGAATTTGCCCTGGAAGTATGATGCCCAAAAAGGGATTGGAAGTACCGACCCGGAAGTACAGAGGGAGGAAACGAGGGATATTATATTCGATCCTGTCAGGCCGGAACCGGGCGAAAAAGTGACGATTTCGGCAAGGATTCAGAATTACAGCATGCAAGACTACAATGGCCGGGTAAACGTTGCGTTTTACTTAGGCGATCCCCGAAGTGGCGGTGAATTGCTGATGGATCAGAATGGAAACACTCAGTTTGAAATTGAACAGATCAGCGCGAGGCAAAACGGTATTGTAAACATGGCAGGCTGGACAATGCCTGAGGGGGTAAACGGTAATTCAAAAATATATGTGGTGATTGACGAAGAGAATGATGTGGATGAGGTGCAAGAAAACAACAATATCGCGTGGGCGCTGGTGAATCCGGAGCTGGGAATGGCGACATCTGCTGAAGAGAAACTCAGCGAACGGCCGGTGCAGCATCGGCTGCATCAAAACTATCCCAACCCGTTCAATCCGTCTACAACAATTGGGTTTGATCTGAGCGAATCAAGCCGGGTGGCTCTCGATGTCTTTGATATTACCGGCCGGAAAGTAGCAGAATTGATCGACGGACCTATGACGAAAGGGTATCATGCCGTACGGTTTGACGGTTCGGGGCTCTCCAGCGGGGTCTACTTTTACCGGCTAACAGCAAATAATTTTGTTCAAACCCGACGGCTGGTGCTGGTAAAATAGTTATGGACGCATAAATTTGAGATGACGAACTGAACTCTGGCAGTCGACCCTTACCCGCCAGCATCCAAAGTCCTTATGGATATACCGCACAAAAACGGGGCTGGTTTGATACTCATGAAAAGGTGGACGTCGCTCATTTTATAAATAAGATCTGCTTTTTTTATAAACACCGAAGGAAAAAAGTTCAGGGATTTGGCAGCATGTTTTCAAAGGATGGTGTAAGCTGACTTTCCACTGAAGATCTTACCGGGACTGGCGGAGATAATTAATATTAAACCCGCTTCATAAGGAAGGCACAAAGCCAAAAAAAAATCAGCTCTCTGAATAAATCGGATCTGATTTGAACAGCATCCAGATTTTTTAAAAATAATTTCGCCGTTTATCGACCTTTTTTGCGCGTATAGAAACAGCAATCATTTCAACCTTCACAAATCATCCGAGGACAAGTTATGAAGACCTGCGTTATAGCTACTTTGAATTTTTTCACATGTTTTCTTGCAGCCCTGATGCTGCATCAACCCCTCCATGCCCAGGTTGATCCGGAAGATCCGTTCCGGGGCAACTATATGCTCGGGGAAAACTCCGAAATAGTAGCTTTGGATTTTGGAAATTTTGATAGTTTGCCCTCAGTCTCATTTACCTTCATTGATGCAAACGGTGATATTGCCACAGGCGGCCTGAACAGGCTGAACTCACAGTCAGTTGAGCAGGACTGGGATATTTACGGGGACTGGGACAAACTTCAGGCAGATCTGGCAACCGGCGATTTTGATGCCGACGGTTTAGATGATGTGATAGGTGTATGGAACCGGCCAGACAGCACAATTGTCGTTTATATCCCGGAAATTGATCGCAATTCGTACAGCTGGATTAACGCCACAAGAATGAGCGTTCAGGACGATGGGTTCCCGAAGGTTTATGAAACTGATGAAGATAATCTGAGAGGCTGGATACGAATGATGGCCGGTCAGTTTGATGAAGACCCCGAACCTGAATTCGTGCTGGCATACTGGGCAAATACCGGTGATTCGAGCGGCGGACCGATTCAAATTATATTGTATGATACCGACGGAACGCTGATTCCACGGCCAAAAGCCTCTGTTGCCAATCGGGAACTCTCCCCTTTTATAGAAAATGCACACTCCGACCTGACAAATGGAAGTCGTTTTAATATAGCTACCGGTGATTTCGACCGTGATGGTACTGATGAGATCGTACTTTTAAGTGTAGAGCCCGGCCCGGAAGTTAATGGTACTACTCGCGGAAAACTGGTAAGTACAATCTACGATTTTGAAGGCGGGGAAATTGTAGAAAAGGTCAGTTTAACCGTATCAGAGAATGAGAGCTATGAAGGGCTGACTGTTACCACCGGGGATTTTAACGGTGATTTATTTGATGAGGTTGCCCTGGGATTTGCTTCAACCGGCTATATCCTTTCGGTTAGTTCAGACCTCGATTCCATTACTATCAATAGTACCGAGACTTTTCGTATAGGTTCCTCAATATCGATGACTAGCGGCGATGTAAACCTCGACGGCCGGGAGGAAATTATTTTCGCCGGCCGAAGAAAACAGCTGGTTGTAATTGAACCGGGTGATAATCTGAGTTTGGACAATGTAGTTGAGTCGGCGAGTACGGGGTTTTCTTATGAAAGTTCTCACCGAACGATAGCGTTAACGGATATGGATCTATCGGACAGTGGTAACTTTCGAATGGAGATTGCTACCGCAGGGTTATTTGAAATGCTTGTGTATCAAAATACAAGGGACGACGATGAATATAACATTGGATGGCCAACGACTAGAATAGAACCCGAAGCTGGTGTAGAGTATGGATCTTTCTATGCATTGGCTGCGGGAGATTTTGATGGCGATGCCGTGCGGCTCGGGCCTCCCTCTCGCCAGACCGTGACCAATATCACACAGCCGCTGGTTGTTTTGAACGCCCCGCCGATTCATTACGATATTATTGACGGGGAAATTTACGACATCAACAAATGCTTCGATGCAGATTTCAGAATCAACTGTGAACACCGCTCGATCTACGAAAATGCCAGCAGTTCCGAAATGGAGGTTTCCACGCAGGTAAATGCCGACTGGGGCGTGTCTGAATCTATAGAGGCAGAGGCCGGCGCCGATTTTAAATTTATACAAGCAAGTGTCAAGGGGTCGCTGGGCCGGAAATATGGTGAGGGGTTTTCAAACGTCGAAGGTTCCACGGAAACGGTTACCGTAAAGGTTACATCAGACGCCATTGAAGACGACCGTATTTACGCCACTGTTTCAAACTATGATATTCTCGAATACCCGGTCTATGCTAAAGATGCAACCCGTCAGGGTAGCGTAATTGCAGTTGTGCCAAAATTAAAGGGCGTTGAGAGCCTCAAGAATACATGGATGGGAAGCAAAAGCGGTAATGCACGGGATTACATTTCCGATCACGAAGTCGGCAACATTTTATCATATCGGTCTGAAGTTACTCTTCCGGACGGAGCAGTATTTTTTGATAGTGGAAATACCGAAGGCGGCGGCGGTGATTCGTGGGACCTGTCAGGAAATGCCACACATACATGGGAGCTTCGCTTTAATAAACAAAGCATTAAACGCACCGAGCAATCAGCCTTTCAGCAGGTGTCAGGTTCGGCTGAGGCATCAGTTGGCGGCGGATTCGGCCCATTCCGGGCGAACCTTACAGGCAAAGTGTCGGATCGGTATGACAACGAACAGATATCGACCCACAGAACAACAGTGCGGGATGAGAGTGCTCTGATGGTGGAGTTTGGGACAATTGACGCGACCATACTCGGCTCAAAAACATACACTGTATCTCCCTACGTATATTGGGCCTCCAATGGGGCTCTTGTACTCGACTATGCCGTCAATCCAGATATGAGTGAGGGCGTTTCGTCGTGGTGGGAGAAAGTCTATGGGGCAAATCCAGACCTGACAATGAACCTTCCATGGAAATATGATCAGCAAAAAGGGAATGGAAGTACCGATCCGGAATTGCAGAAAGAAGAGACGCGCGATATCATCTTCAATCCACTGCGGCCTGTTGCGGGTGAAGAAGTGACGATTTCGGCCAGAATTCAGAACTACAGCCTGATTGATACCTCTACCCAGGTGTCGGTTCGGTTTTATCTGGGAGACCCGCGGAGCGGAGGAGAACTGCTGATGGATCAAGACGGTAATAGCGTATTCAAAATTTCGCAGATCCAGGCACGGAAAAGCCGGGTAGCTGAGCTCACAGGATGGGTAATGCCTGAGGGTTTGGACAGGGACTCAAAAATATACGTGGTGATTGACGAAGAGAATGATGTTGATGAGGTGCATGAAAACAACAATATCGCGTGGGCGCTGGTGAATCCGGAACTGGGAATGGCGACATCTGCTGAAGAGAAACTCAGCGAACGACCGGTGCAGCATCGGCTGCATCAAAACTATCCCAACCCGTTCAATCCGTCTACAACAATTGGGTTTGATCTGAGCGAATCAAGCCGGGTGGCTCTCGATGTCTTTGATATTACCGGCCGGAAAGTAGCAGAATTGATCGACGGACCTATGACGAAAGGGTATCATGCCGTACGGTTTGACGGTTCGGGGCTCTCCAGCGGGGTCTACTTTTACCGGCTAACAGCAAATAATTTTGTTCAAACCCGACGGCTGGTGCTGGTAAAATAGTTATGGACGCATAAATTTGAGATGACGAACTGAACTCTGGCAGTCGACCCTTACCCGCCAGTGACTTTCTTAAAAGTGCGGGGAAAAGTCGACCTGTTGACTGTTCGAAATTCGGAGTTTATGGACAAGGAATAGGTCGGAAAAGGATTTCACTATCACTACGTGGTTAAAAAAGAAACCCAGCGGTTTTTCCACCTGGTTTTTGACACCACTACGCTCTCCTGGCGGATGGTGCAGGTGATGGTGATGGGTGAGATGCTGTTCTTTAATGAGTGAAGCAGCAACATAGATGATCCAACCAGACATGGCATTTCTGTTCCTCCACCGTCCTGCACAACCACACGCCTCGTACAGATTTCTTTGGGCTGATTCGCCTTACCAGTCATGAGAAATGCTATGTCTGAGATCTCAGTTCACAATCCTGACAAGACATGGCATTTCTGTTCCTCCACCGCCCTGCACAACCACACGCCACGTGCAGATTTTTATGGGCTGATTCGCCTTACCAGTCATGAGAAATGCAATGTCTTTGGTTCAGCTTTATGCCTTTCTCGCCAACGCATACACTCCGTTTCCTTTCTCATTTTTTGTATAAAGATCAGCCAGGTTCATCAACAGGCAAAACGGCATTACAAACGGGTAATAGATTAACAGCGGCAGTGCGGCAAACAAGCCCAGTTTATTGAACGCCATCATCGGCCATTTTACGGACATCACCCACGCCTTGTGTCCCCAAAACCCATAGGTGTAATGCACTTTTTCGGGTTTCAGGCCGGCTTGACGAAGTTTATCGGAAATCTCCTCTTTGGAATAACCGGGCCGGGCGTGCTCGCCCACGAAGGAATCGTCCTCATCGCCATCCTCTTCGGAGTAATGTGAGGGTGAATGCATCAGGAAAAATCCTCCGCTTCTCAATGTATTACTGATGCTCCTCATCACTTTAACATCCTCTTCTATGTGTTCGAGCACGTCAATACAGATCGCCATATCAAACGTACGATCAGTGTCAAATTGCAGCAAATCAGCATAGTAGAATCGGATTCTGTTTCGGCTTACATCTTCCGCAAAATAATGCTCGTTATCCCGCAGATAGTCTTTTTTTACATCTACCGAATCAACTAAAACGTTCTCAAACCGGCTAAGTATAAACCGGTCGTACTGACCAAATCCACAACCTGCATCCAACAGGTTCCACTGCCCTTTTTGGTCAAACGGTGTTCCCAATTGTTTAATCATCCGGCGGAGATACCAGCTTCTCAGAAAAAACAGATCAAGCAATAAATAAAAGATTCTCCTGAGGGGCCTCGAATTCTTAATGATGGCTGAAAACTTATCTTTTACCGGATCGTATTCAATCTTACTCATAATCCGGCCTTCTTATCAATTCCGGGCAAATATTTGTGAACCCTGTTTTTATTTACCATCTCCCCCAAAAAACCAATCGAAAAGAATTGCACTCCTATCACCACGAGCAGAATACCCAGGAAAAGAAGCGGGCGGTCGCCAATGGGTTGTCCGTAGAAAATTTTAAGTATGGCAATGTAAACATTTATGACACTACCCAGCAGGGTCAAAATAACACCGATAGTTCCAAAAAAATGCATGGGACGCTGAATGTAGCGATTCACAAAAAGCAGCGTAATTAAATCCAAAAAACCGTGCATAAACCGTGAAAGACCAAATTTTGTGGTGCCGTATTTACGGGGATGGTGTTTTACCACCTGTTCTTCAATCTGTCCAAACCCTTGCCATTTGGCCAGCAGGGGAATGTAACGATGCAGCTCTCCGTAGAGTTGAATATTTTCAACCACTTCCCGTCTATAGGCTTTGAGGCCACAGTTAAAATCATGCAGCTTTATTCCGGTTGACCATCTTGTAACGGCGTTGAAAAAGCGGGAAGGGACAGTTTTTGAGATTGGGTCGTGCCTTACTTTTTTCCACCCGCTTACGAGATCCGCTCCTTTTTTCAACTTTTCCACCATATCCGGGATTTCCTGCGGATCATCCTGAAGGTCGGCGTCCATCGTCACCACATAATCACTCTGAACTTCTTTGAACCCTGCCTGGAGAGCTGAACTTTTCCCATAATTTCTTCGCAGCTTAATCCCTTTGATACCGGTGAATTGGTCAGTGAGGCTTTCAATAAGCTCCCAGGACCCATCATCTGAGCCGTCATCTACAAATATGATTTCATAGGTGTACCCGGAGAGCGCTTTGCTTATCTGATGTACCAGCTCATTTAGCGACTCACATTCGTTCAGTAATGGAATAACAATACTGATTTCGGGCTGGTCTGTAGATTGTCTGTGATTTTGTTTAGTCAAAGCCTTGCATATTCTTTAGAATCTTTCCATTCTATAACGGGTTTGTGAAGAACAGAAAATAACAGATTTCAGAGCTATGAAGAAACTCTATTACTCAATTGGCGAACTTAGCGAAATATCTGGCATTGAACCGCACGTACTTCGTTACTGGGAAACCATTTTTGAAGACCTGACTCCCCGGAAAAATAAGGCAGGTAATCGAACCTACCGAGAGGAAGATATCACATTTGTACTCCGTCTGAAGGAATTAATACAAGAGAAAAAGTACAGCACAGCCGGTGCTAAAAAAATTGTGGAAGATGGCGCACCTGAAGTTTCCGGCGAAGAACCGGCCAAACTCCCGATTGAGGTAAAAAAAGATTTACGGGAGGTTAATCTCTTTCTGAACAAGCTCCTTGAAAAACTGTAGGTCCGTATCAAAACCCGCTGCCTGGTTATCAGCTTATTTTCTTTGAAAAACCAACCATCAGCATAAAGAGAAACTCCACACAGATCAATATAGATACGCTAACCAGGTGCAGCAGCTGCAGGATACCGGGGATATTCAGGCGCTCCATTCCCAGGCCGAGAAACATCTGTAGTATGATAAGACCAAACACAGCATACCCAAGTATGCGAAGTGAACGGGCTACATCATAGGTACGATTAACATACAGAAGGAGCCCGGAAAGCACCACTACCAGCCAGGAAAAGCTTCTGTGTACGCTATAGAGCAGATCCGATGTATCAATCCACTGGTCACGCGGTAGCTCCAATACATTTTTCGCAACGTCAACTGCCTCACGAACCTGGGTGCCGAGCACAAGCTGAATAAGTGTAACAAATAGTATAGCTCCGGATACCATCAGGAGACGTTTTTTCACATTTTCCGATAGCTGTATAGAGAGGGACTTGTTCATGGCTCTGAACGAAGCAAACAGAAGTGTATTCACAATAATCATGGCCAGGATCATGTGTATGGTAATCATACCGGCACTCAAACCGCTCCGGACCACCTGTCCGCCCAGCCATCCTTGCACAAGCACCAGAACAAATGCAATTCCGGACGCAATTGTAATCACTTTATCTGTTTTTCGATACCTGAATGAAAATAGAAAAGTGAGAGTAATCAGAAACCCAATCAAAACACCAACCAGCCGGTTTATGTACTCCAGCCATGTATGAACAGGGTTAAACAGAGATGCATCATATTCAGCAGGAAGTTCGGCAGCACTTGTAGGCGGGATCCACATACCAAAGCACTGAGGCCAGTCGGGGCACCCAAGACCAGCACCTGCCGCCCGCACAAGCCCCCCAACAAGAATTAGTACCAGGGTTGCAATAACTGTGGTGATCGCCGTTTTTTGATATAGATTTAGTTTCATTCTGTATTCACATAAATGGAAGAAATTATCCGGTGTATTCCGGTAAGAAGATAGTTCTGATTTTTGAAGCGGATATTAAGGTAACATCTCACACCTAAAAAGAGTAACTTTAGGGCTGTCTTTCAGATTATTTTTTCATGGAAAAAACGAGCGTACAAACCGGCACGACAAACTCATTTACAGACACCCTTCGTGCATATTACGAGCTTACGAAGCCGGGCATCACACTCACGGTTGTAGCAAGTATGCTTATCGGGTTCATCATGGGAACGACCGGGGCGATAGACTATACGCTGATGTTTCATGCACTTTTGGGCACCTATTTAATTGCCGCCGGCACTGCAGCCCACAATATGTTCCTGGAGCGCGGTCTCGACGGGTTGATGCACCGTACCAGCAAACGCCCGCTTCCTTCATCAAAGATTTCTACCAGAAACAGCCTGATCTTCAGTACCGTTCTGATTTTTTCAGGGCTTACCTATCTTCTTGCCATGGTAAATATAGCCGCCGGTTTGGTGTCTCTTGCCACTACTGTTATTTATCTCTTTGCCTATACGCCTCTGAAACGCATTTCTGCTCTGAATGTATTTGTGGGAGCTGTACCGGGTGCACTTCCGGTTGTGGGAGGATGGGCAGCCACTTCCGGTACCGTTCTTGAGCACGGAATGTGGATTTTATTTGGAATTGTATTTTGCTGGCAGGTCCCTCATGTGATTGCCATTGCCTGGGTCTGCAGAAAAGATTATGAGCACGCAGGCTTTAAGATGCTCCCAAAAAATGATCCTCAGGGTCTAAAAGCCGCAATCTGGGTTCTGTTACCCATTCTCATCCTCTTCCCCACTGTTTATAAACTATATGTGATGGATCTTGTAAACTGGCTTTACCTGGCGGGTTCCATCCTCTCCACGGTAGCATTTCTCTATTACGGTATCAAATTTGCGATACAGAGAGATATTCCTACAGCTAAGGGAGTGATGTTTTTCTCTTTCGCCTACCTGCCTCTCGTCTGGATTTTCATATTTCTTGACATGATAATCCTGTAAATCAGATAAGTGCCGGGTATTTTCCAGCATTGGCTTCACTCATGATTCCGTAGATAGTTTCAAAAATATCTTCCGCATTAGGCTTTGTAAAATAGTCGCCATCACTGGCATAAGCCGTTCGGTGATCTTTTGCTGAAAGACACTTCGGTTCCGAGTCGAGATGATAATAGCCTTTTTGCTCCGCGATGACCTTTTGCATCATATATGCGGTTGCACCGCCGGGCACATCTTCATCTACGAAAAGGATACGGTTGGTTTTTTTCAACGAATCGAGAATAATTCCCTCTCTGTCGAACGGAAGAAGTGTACGTACATCAATCAACTCAACAGATATCCCGGTTTCGTTAAGATCTTTCAGTACAGACTTCACCAGATTAAGTGTAGATCCGTACGATACAACCGTAATATGCTCCCCTTCCTGCACAACTTTAGGTATTCCAAGGGGAACCGTAAACTCACCTAAATTTTCAGGAAGAGCTTCTTTGAGCCGATATGCGTTCAGCGGTTCAATAATCAGCCCGGGATCATCTCCCTGAAGGAGTGTATTATAAAACCCTGCCGCATCCGTTAAATTGCTTGGCACGCACACATGTATTCCCCGGATGCCGTTTAATATCATTCCCATGGGCGAACCTGCATGCCAGATGCCTTCCAGTCTGTGGCCACGCGTTCGCACAATGACTGGGGCCGCCTGACCGCTTTTGGTACGATAGCGGAGTGTTGCCAAATCGTCGCTAAGGACCTGAAAACAGTATAAAATGTAGTCGAGATATTGAATTTCAGCTATGGGACGTAATCCACGCATTGCAAGCCCAATGCCCTGCCCCAGAATTGTTGCCTCACGTATGCCGGTATCAGCCACACGAATTTCACCATATTTATCCTGCATTCCTTCAAGGCCAAGGTTTACGTCTCCAAGCTGACCGGTATCCTCACCAAATACCATTACCTCCGGGTATTTTTCAAAAAGCGCATCAAAGTTATCACGCAGTACTACTCGTCCATCCACATTTTTGGGATTACCTGAATATTCAGGGAGGTTTTCCTGAATTCTTAGTGGTGAAAACTCCGTTTCGCTCGTAAGGTGAGAATCATACAGCTGCCGGTTTTTTTCGACGAGGTCTTTCAGCCATTTGCGATAGGTTTTGATCGATGGCGAAGATTCTCCCCTCAGTGATGTAAGAGCTTTTCTGCCAATAGAAATAATATCCCTGCGGTAAGGACTGGATTTACGGTTCAGTTCTTTCCTGTAGTCTTTTAAAACCGCAAAATTTTCATGTTGCTTAATCAGTGAAGCAAGATGACCATCAAGATCTTTTTTCTGCTGTAGAATTGGTTTCTGGAATGTGGTCCAGGCACTTTTCTGCTTTTCTTTCACCAGTTTTTTTGTCTCATCTTCTATTGCATCAAGCTGTTCTTCTTTTGCAATCCCTTCAGACAAGATCCATTCACGAAATTTCCGGTTACAGCAGTGCTCTTCTTCCCATTCAAGTCGTTCATCTTCCTTATATCGTTCATGAGAACCCGAAGTAGAGTGCCCCTGCGGTTGTGTTACCTCTTCTACGTGAATTAATACGGGAACGTGTTCTTCCCGGGCTATCTCAGCCGCATTTTCGTAGGCTTTCAGCAGTTTTGTGTATTCCCAGGCTTTCACATTAATGATCTCGATTCCGGGCTGGCGTTTTGTACGTTTAAACCCCCTCAGTGCAGTAGATATGCTTTCCCTTACGGTCTGATATTTCTTTGATACGGAAATACCGTAGCCATCATCCCAAACCGATACTACTACAGGTACCTGTAGCACGGCAGCAGCGTTCATGGTCTCCCAAAAATGTCCCTCCGAAGTACTGGCATCACCTATGGTTCCCCAGGCAATTTCATTTCCTTTTTTCGAAAATCTGGTTTTATCGTGCAAATCTTCATTTTGGCGGTAAACTTTAGATGCTTGTCCGAGTCCCAGTAGCCGTGGCATTTGCGAAGCAGTCGGGGACATATCCGCAGAGGTGTTTTTCATTTCAGTCTGCGCTCTCCAGGTTCCGTCATCATTCAGCAGGCGGGTGGCAAAGTGTGCATTCATCTGCCGTCCGGCGGAATTAGGGTCTTCCCTGGTGTCGGGATTGGCATATAGCTGTGCAAAAAACTGTTCGATCGTCAGCTGCTCAATCGCCATCATCAAGGTTTGATCGCGATAGTAGCCTGACCGAAAATCTCCTTTTTCAAACTGTTTGGCCATGGCTAACTGGGGAAGTTCTTTTCCATCTCCAAAAATTCCAAACTTAGCCTTCCCGGTAAGTACTTCTTTTCGCCCCAGGTAAGACATATGCCTGCTGATCCACACCAGCCTGTAATCAGACAAGATATCGTCTACCCGATTTTTAGAATATTTCGACTTTTTTCTGTCTTTTGTTGTACTCATAATTCCAATATTGTTTAAGACAAGATCCTTTCTGCACATCACACAATTCTTGCGGAAATAAGCGGCAGAATAATAAGGCGTTCCCGATGATAAACCAAAGTTGTTTTTCTAATAAAACCGCTTTTCTATTCCATAAAGCCACCTTTTGTCATTTTCAACGGGTCAAGTGCATTCCTCAGTTCTTCATCACTCAGATCCGTCATCTCTCTTGCCACATCCAGCACCGCCCGGTCTTCAGCAAAGGCTTTTTTTGCAATTTTTGCTGCATTATCGTAGCCGATCAGTGGGTTGAGTGAGGTTACCAAAATCGGGTTTTTTCCCACCATTTGTTTGATACGATCTTCTTTCACAGTAAAACTTTTCACAGAACGATTCGCAAAATTCCGGGCCGCATTAGCAAGTATTTTAATTGATTCCAGAAGATTATGGGCAACTAATGGCAGCATCACATTCAGCTCAAAATTTCCCGACTGTCCGCCAATGGTTATTGCAGCATCATTTCCAATTACTTGTGCAGCTGCCATTGTCAGGGACTCCTCCATTACAGGATTCACTTTTCCGGGCATGATTGAAGATCCCGGCTGCTGAGCCTCCAGTTCAATTTCCCCGAGTCCGCTGTTGGGTCCGGAGTTCATCCAACGGAAATCATTTCCGATTTTCATCAGGCCTACAGCAATCGTTTTTAGCTGACCGCTCAGTTCAACAGGTGCATCCACCGTTGCCTGTGCCTCGAAATGATTTTTTGCTTCATGAAACTCAATTTCGGTAGCATCAGAAATTTCACTGGCAAACCGGCTTCCAAATTCAGGGTCTGTATTAATTCCCGTCCCAACTGCTGTTCCACCCTGGGGAAGTTCGGTAATTCGATGCAGCGCATTTTCAAGCCGCTCTATACCCAGCTCTACCTGGCGGGCATAGCCGCTCAGTTCCTGCTGCACCGTTACAGGCATTGCATCCATTAAGTGGGTTCGCCCTGTTTTCACTACGTTTTTCAGGGTTTCTCCTTTTTCCCTGAATGTTTTTTGCAGGTGACGAAGTGAAGGAATGAGATCTTCAGTAACCGTGGTTGCCGCAGCCACCCGTATTGAGGTCGGAATTACATCGTTTGAGCTTTGACCAAAATTGACGTGATCATTTGGGTGAATCGGGCCACCATCGCCGCTGTAAAGTTCGTTTGCGCGCCGTGAAATAATTTCGTTGGCGTTCATGTTGGTCGACGTACCCGATCCTGTCTGGAAAATATCCACCACAAAATCCTGATCGAACTTACCTTCACTTACTTCACGGGCCGCCTTTTGAATTGCATCTGAGATATCCGAATCGAGCCGGCCGAGTCCTGCATTTACTTTTGCCGCCGTCTCCTTCACACGGCCGAGTGCGGATATAAATTCACGGCTAAACCGAATCCCGCTTACAGGAAAGTTGTCGAAGGCGCGTTGAGTTTGAGCCCCGTAGTATGCATTTTCGGGAACTTTTACTTCACCCATCGAATCTTTTTCTACTCGGAAATTACTCATCTTCTCAAATACTTAATTCAGGTTAAATGTTCCTCTGAATATACGGTATTTGAGACTCAATCAGAAAAGAGGACGCGTTGGATCAGAGCGCTTTTCGGTACATCCTGTAGATTTTATCGAGTTCTCCGCCAATTTTTTCGGCAACCCGGTTCATCTGCACATTGCTCTCCAGAATCCAGCCGATTTCAGAGGAATACTTGTTGAATTTCAACCCATTTTCGATAGACTCACGATGAAGAAGTGCATCTATTCCTTTACCCTGGAATTCAGGCAATACTCCCATAAGTGCCGTTCGGATATGTGTAATTTTCCGTCGGTTCCATAAAATTTTAAATATACCGAAGGGGAAGAGTTTCCCGTTCATGTCTTTCAGTATCTGGTTGTAATCTGGCAACGCAACTGAAAACCCCACTGGTTTACCACCTACTTCGGCAATGTGTGCATAGTTGTTATCCACGATAGTTTTAAGATCGCTGGCCAGGTATTCAAATTCTTCCTTCGACAGTGGGATGTACCCCCAATTATCTTTCCAGGCGGCATTGAATATCTTCTGTATGATTTTAATCTCTTCTTTGATTTTATTGAGCCGGATTTTGCGGATCCGGATATCCGGCAGACGCTTTTTGACAATCTCTACCGCACGATTCATTCGATCGCGATCTACATTATCCTGATTTACCTCGTACGTGTAAAGATCCATCACCTTTTCCAGTCCGGCCGACTTCAACAGCGGGTCGTAGTACTCTTTGTGATAGGGCATTAAAATTGAAGGATATTTTTGGAATCCCTGTACCAAAATTCCTATTTCGTCCATCATGCCGGGATTTGCCGGCCCCATCATCTCTTCCATACCACGCGAACGAAGCCAGTCTTCTGCAATACGAAACATCAATGCATTCGTTTGCTGGCGGTTGATGCACTCATAAAACCCAAAAAAGCCGGTTTTTGAATTGTGGTAGTCGTTATACCGGTGGTCGATAATTGTAGCGATTCGGCCCACCAGTTTATCGTTGTGATAAGCAAGGAAAAGCTCTGAATCTGCGTTTTTAAAGAAGGGATTTTTATCCGTATTGAGTAGCTTTTTTTGCTCTATCCGAAGCGGCGGAACCCAGTACTGATCTTTGGCGTAGTGCTGATAGGGAAATTCAATAAAGTCAGCTTTCTCTCCTTTTGTTTCAACTACCGAAACAGCATCAGTATTGGTTTTAGTTTTCTTATTTGGCTTTGTCACGATTCGGTAACCAGAGAGCGGCCATTATTGTCTATTACGCCCCTTCTAATTCCCACAGTCCGGAAGGCGCTCAATATTTTGTCAAGCTGCTCATCGGTATGAGTTGCCATGTAGCTGGTTCGCAGCAACGACTGGTTTTTAGGGACTGCCGGGGGAACTACTGCATTGGAGTACACACCTTCCTCAAAAAGTTCTTTCCAGAATTTGAAGCAGTTGAACATATCTCCAATCACAACCGGAATAATCGGCGTTTGGCTCGACCACACATTGAACCCGAGATTTCTGAGCTCTGTGCGCATATAGTTGGAAATTTCTTCAAGCCGCTGAAGCCTCCAGGGCTCTTCCTGTAGTATTTCAAGTGATTTGAGTACTGTTGCAACATTTGCTGGTGGCATACTGGCGCTAAAAATATGGGCGGGGCTGTGGTGACGGATATACTCAATAACTTCCCTGTCTCCCACTAAAAAACCACCCAGAGATGCAAAAGATTTAGAAAAAGTTCCGCTGATCAGGTCTACCTCATCCATCAGGTTAAATACAGAAGCAGAACCTCGTCCTCCATTGCCGATCACACCTACTGCATGGGCATCATCCACATAGAGGCCGGCACCAAATTCCTGGGCCAGTTCAACAAGTTCGGTAATGTTGGCAATCACGCCGGACATGGAAAACACGCCATCTGTTACAATTATCTTTCCGACGTCGGGATCTGCTTTTTCAAGCAACGTCCTCAGATGCCCCATATCGTCGTGCCTGAATCGAACAGTTTTTGCATTCGAAACCTGTGTCCCTACAACAATACAAGCATGGTTGTCGCGATCCGAAAAAATGATATCATTCCTGCCGGCAATCGTCTGAATAGACCCCTCATTTGTCTGGTACCCTGTACTAAACAATACACAGGAATCTTTCCCCATAAACTGAGCGAGTTTATCTTCAAGCTCGAGATGCAGATCAAGGGTACCGTTTAAATATCGTGAGCCTGTACAGCCTGTACCGTATGTAGCAAGCACATCTTGTGCTGCTTTGATTGTTCTGGGATCATTCGTTAGGCCAAGGTAGTTGTTTGACCCGGCCATAATCACTTCTTTGCCTTCGATCTGAACAGTAGAACCATCTGTGGCCTGAAGTGGTTTAAAGTAGGGATATAATCCCATCTCCTTTATTTCATCAGCCTTAGTGAAATCGTGCGCTTTATTAAAGATCTTTTGATGCTGCTTTGTATCGGCTTCAGGGTGGCCCATCACATACTATTAGTTTAGACTTTGGGAAACAACAAATATACCCACATTTAAGGTTCCATCAAATTAACAAAACCTTAACAGGAGCTTCTCTTCCTAACCTCATGTAAAAAATTCAAATATTGCGAGATTACAAAATCCCAGCTGAATTTTTCCAACACGTACGTACGCGAACTTTCCGAAATTGTTTCCAGGTTTTCTGATAATATATCATCAATTTTTTCTGCAAACCTTTCGGCATTAAGTGCGGGGGTTTTATGACCGTTCACACCATCTTTAATTACATCTTTTATTCCTTCAAGGTCAGACGCCACAGCCGGCACTCCGGCACTATTTGCCTCGAGAAGAACAATACCAAATCCTTCCATATCTCCTTCTACAGGTATATTGGGCATTACAAAAAGATCTGATGCGGCATAAGCAGCATTTAAAATTTCCTGGGATTGTTTGCCGGCAAGGATAATTCGTTCAGGCCGGGAGTACCGCTCTTTGGCTTCCCTGATCCGGGGAGTTTCCGGGCCTTCTCCCACCAGGAGCAGCACAACGTTACTGTTTATTTTATCCATCACATTCTCAATAAACCATTGATGCCCTTTTCGTTTTACCTGGCGACCAACGCTCAAGAGCAGTTTCAAACCTTTTAAGTCTACTTCAAATGTGTCCTCTATAATCTTTTGTGCTTTTTTTTTATCCGGAAAAGATTCAATTGATTTACTTTCAAAACCATTGGGTAATGCAACCCCTTTTTCCGGTTTCATACCACGCTCTATACAGGCTAATCGGGTGGCAGATGACACCGATATTACTCCCTGAAGTTTTTTAAATACAATCGGAAGGAACTTTTGATAAACAGCAACCGGCAGTGTAACATCCCTGCCATGATTTATGGTTACAAATGGCACCGGCGTTTTCTTACTTAAAAACGGAATTATGGAAGCAGTCACCATGGAAGAAAAAAGAACCACGTCGGGCCGGTTTTTTTTAATCGCAGACGGCACCCTCCACAACAGGCTTATCAGGAAAAAGAATGTTTTAAACCCGATAAATCTCCAGGTGGTTTGTAGCAGTATAGTTTCAATCTCAACATCACCTCTGTCCTTTACTGTTTTCATCAGCTGCATACTCACATTTTGCATGCCACCGAGATTTTCAAGTGGCTTGTCTTTTGGTGGATGGGTATGTGAGATGTAAAGTATTTTCAACTGTTTGAAGATTTTCCGATTACCGCCCTGTAATTATCGAGTAACCTCGAATTGATTTTTTCCCATGTGAAATCAAGTGATCGCTCCAGTGAATGGGCCGCCATTTCTTTTCTTAGCTCTTTGTTTTCCACAAGTTCTTTTGCACGCCGGTAAAAGGCCTCCTTCTTTTCAACTGGCACTATAAACCCGTTATAATCGTGCTTAACCAGTGATTTACTGCCCGGCGCATCTGCCACCAGGCAAGGCAAACCGGAAGCCATTGCCTCCAGTGTTACGTTGCCAAACGTCTCGGTATCTGAGGGAAAAAAGAAAATATCGCTGCATGCATATGCTGTTGCCAGTTCTCGCCCCGTAAGAAAGCCAGTGAAATGCGTTTTGGGCATTAACTCCTCCATCTCTTTCCTGGCAGGCCCATCGCCCACCACCATCGATTTCACTTGTGCATACTGCTCCTGCAGGCGGTTTACCACGTCTGCGAAAAGTTTTAGATTTTTCTCCCATACAATGCGCGATACAAATGTTATCACAACATCTTCTTTCCCGAAGCGGTGCTTTTCCCGCCAGGACACGTCTCTTTTTTCCGGATTAAATAGTTCTGTATCAACCCCGCGGGCCCAAATTTTGAGAGAATCTTTCTCACTGCCAATTTTCCTGGATTTCAATTCCTCAGCCATGGATTTAGTAGGCACATAAATTTGCTCGCAGTGACTATAAAACCATCTCAGGTACTTCCAGCCAAGAGGTTCTATGAATGAAAGTTTATAGTACTTCAAATAGCTGGTAAAATGTGTATGATAGGAAGTGACAACCGGAATTTTTTGCCCCCTCGCCCACTTTAGGGCCTTAAAACCTAAAATGTCCGGGGTAGCTATGTGCACCAAATTCGGTTTAAATTCCTCAAGTTCGTTACGGTTCTTTTGCGGAAAGCCTGTAGTGATACGATATTCCGGGCGGCCCGGCATTTTCACGGACGGAACAACCCTTAAATCACCCACATGGTCTACCTCCGGCTTGCTGACAGATGGGCCAAGAATGATAACTTCAACCTGATGATCAAGTAAATAATTAACCCATCGATTGAGGGTTAAAGATACTCCATCCCTTATGTGATTATAATTGCCGGTAAATAAGGCAACCTTCAATTGACTCATAGGGTTTTTTAAGCAGTGTTCATCTTCGTATCTTCATCGGTTGAACTTCCGAATGAAATCAGCCAGCTAATATACAAGGAAATGAAAGCATTTGTTACCGGTGGAACCGGTTTTATTGGCAGCCACCTTGCTGATCATCTTATTGCAAGCCCGGATTTCTCGGAAGTAAACTGCCTCATTCGCTCCACTGAAAAGTGGCTGAAGGGTAAACCAATTACGCCGGTCCACGGTGATCTTACATCAGTATCTACTTTGAGGAGCGCCCTTGAAGGCACCGACACACTCTTTCATCTTGCCGGTGTAGTTTCAGCTCCCACTCAAAAGGAATTTCACAGGGCTAATGTTGATGCAACCGAAACATTGTTGAGAGTTGCAATGCAAAGCCGGGTCAAAAATGTAGTTGTTTTATCTTCGCTTGCTGCAGCCGGCCCAAGCAGCGGAACTCCAAAAACAGAAGATGATCCTGCAGAACCGGTAAGTATGTACGGAAAATCAAAACTGCAGATGGAAGAGATGATCCGGAAACTGGCCCCGGAACATGACATGTCAGTTAAAATTCTGCGGCCTCCTGCTGTGTATGGCCCGCGCGAAGATCAGATCTATACCCTCTTTCGCCTGATGAAGTACGGAATAGCCCCGATGGTAGGAAACGGCCAAAATCCTAAACTATCCATCGTCTACGTTACCGACATTGTTCGCGGAATCATGGATGCTGCGCGACTAAACCGTCCCGGTGTACACACCTATTTTGTATCTGGCCAGATTACCTGCTGGCAGCAGATCAAAGAAATAACAGACACCGTTTTAGGTAAACGAAGCCTTGCTCTGCGGCTGAACCCTTCACTGGTTAAAAAAGTAGCGGGTACGATTGAAACAACTGCAACATTATTTGGTTCATATCCCGTTGTTAACCGTGATAAAGCACGGGAAATGATTCTGGAATGGACGTGCAGTACACAAAGAGCGCAGCAGGAACTTGGCTACAAGCCCGATGTCTCTTTAGAGGAAGGCATTTCCAAAACCCTGCACTGGTACAAACAACATAACTGGCTTTGAACGTATGAACATGATGATTAAATCGGTATTACTGTTTCTATTTTTTTTAACGGCATCAGATGTCTCCGCCCAGTACTATCACGACATTACACGGGAGCTCGACATCCCTGACCCGGTGGATGTAGAGAGTTCAGAAACACACCTCTACGTACTTTCAGAAAGCGAGGGCCTGGTTGTATACAGAGCTTACCCCGATTCTCTGCAATGGCTCTATACATCTTCAGGAATGCAGCAGCGGGGCAACCGCCTGCAGGCCGATATTCGTTTTGCCTACTTATATGGCACAGGGCGCCGGCTTACAGTGTTAGAGCCAACTTCAGTACTTGGTGTCTACTCCTCAACGGTACTGCCGGAAGCTCCCGTAACCTCACGGCGCGTCGGCAATAACCTCTATATAATACTGGATGACGGATCCCTTCAGTTTTTGAGCCTCGAATCTCCCGAAAGTGTAGATTCTGCCCCTCAACCTGTTGATGCCGATACATTTGATGACAGAACTGTTAATGACCTTGCTACAGATGCAAACCGTTTTCTATACGTTTTGAGCAACTATCAGAACATAGATATCTACCGGTACAGCTCCTCTGAGGATGACCTTGTATCGGAAGATAGTGTTGACCTTGACCGTGAATTCCGCAAAATATTTTTTGCAGGGAGTGAACTTTATGGAGCCACTGCCGATGGAGAAGTCTACCTGATCAGCTCCGATGGAGACACCGACCTTCTTTTTGATGTAGAACAGCCTGTGGATCAACTCTCATTCTGGAATGATCGTATGGTTATTCGCACGGAAAACGGGCAGTTATGGCTGGGTGCCCAGGAAGACAGCCTTGTTCGATGGAAACAAAATGAGGATGCCGGAAACTATTTTACGGTTAATAAAGACCAGCTTTATGTTACCGAAGCGAACTCCCTTTTCCCCGTTATGATCACTGATGAGAGCGAATCTGCGGATGACAACTCATCAGGTTCCCGCGAAGAATTCTCCATTCAGTCCATAGAAACCATCACCATACCGTTTCCAAAACCACTTATTGTTCCAATTGAAATTGAAGGATTCTCCGGAAACCCTTCACAGCTAACATACAGCGTAGAAAGCCAGCTTAACAATGTAAAAGTGCGCGGGAACTCATTATACTGGCAGCCCGGTGCTTCTGATACTGGCCGAAACCAAATTACTGTAACGGCAACCACGCCGGAGGGCAAAAGCACCCAAACCACGTTTACTGTTGATGTTAAGCCATTCAATTCGCCCCCAAGATTCAGCCCTATGCGAACCCAATCCATTCCCGCAGATGAGCCCTTTGAATTAACGATATCTGCATTCGATCCGGATGGCACCCACTCAGACCTGATTCGTTACCTTGGCGTAGATCTTCCATCCGGCGCCAGTCTTGATGAACAGACGGGCACATTCACCTGGGAACCATCTATCCGGCAGGTTGGTGATCACCGGTTTCGGGTAATTGCCACCGACCAGTTTGGTGCCGCCGCATCTCAAAATTTTGAGATCCGCGTGGTTGAAGTTGATGAAGATGAGGCGAACGAAGATCTGCAACAAATTGAAAACCGATCCGATTCATAGTGCCCGACTTTCCCGCAGCTGATCTTCTCGACTGGTACTCCAAAAACCGGCGCCAAATGCCCTGGCGCGAAACGTCCGATCCCTATAAGATTTGGATCTCGGAAATCATGCTTCAGCAAACACGTGTTGATACAGTAATTCCCTACTACGAACGATTTTTGAAGAGATTTCCAACTGTTGATAAGCTGGCATCGGCCGACCAACAGACCGTTTTGAAACTTTGGGAGGGTCTGGGCTACTACAGCCGTGCCAGAAATATGCACTATGCTGCGAAACAGATTGTTTCGGATTATAAATCAACATTTCCAGGTACGTATGCCGGGCTGCTGAAACTCAAGGGAGTCGGGCCTTATACGGCCGCCGCAATCAGCAGTATTGCTTTCAACCGCAAGCAAGCGGTAGTTGATGGGAATGTGATTCGGGTTCTAAGCAGATATTTTGGCATTAAAGATGATGTTCGCCGTTCAGCTGTCAAAAAACAGATCCAAAAGCTTGCAGACTCTATTATCCCTCAGGATTCACCGGGTGATTTTAATCAGGCGATGATGGAACTCGGGGCCACTGTTTGCACACCATCAAAACCGCAGTGCGAAAGCTGCCCTGTTTCCACACAATGCATTGCCTACCAATCAGCTGAAACTGAAATTATTCCGTATAAATCTCCCAAAAAGAAGATTCCGCACCATCAAATTGCGGTAGGGATGATAACAAACAGTTCCGATGAACTGCTCATTGCCCTCAGACCCAACGATGCCATGCTTGGGGGGCTCTGGGAATTTCCCGGCGGAAAACAGGAATCAGACGAAAGTTTGAAGCAAACCGTGCGCAGAGAGCTGTTTGAAGAACTCGGCGTAAAGGTAAACGTAGCTGATAAATTTATGGATTTGAAACATGCCTATTCTCACTTTAAAATCACTTTGCATGCCTACTGGTGTTCAATTGAAGAAGGAACGCCCAAGCCAAATTCCAGCGTAAAACTGAACTGGGTAACGCTTAACGAAATTGAACAATACCCTTTTCCAAAGGCCAACAAGGTTTTGATCGAAAAACTGTTAAAAACTGGTATCAACACTCAAAATGGTTCTGGCTGATGCAGCAGAATCCCAAATTACGAAAACGCTCTAAACAGGCCCTTCGTCAGCTTAAACCCTACCTCGATGAAATAAATGATGCTGTTGAACAGCCGGATTATATAAAAGATGATCCTGTACAGTTTATGCATGCATTTTCTGATAAAAAAGACCAGGAAATTGCGGGCTTCCTTTCTGCTGCTATGGCCTGGGGCCGCCGGGATATTGTGATTGCAAAAGTGGATAACCTGATGCAGCGTATGGAGTATTCTCCCTATCATTTCGTACAACAATATCAGCCCGGAGATTTTCGGCGACTGCATGGTTTTAAGCACCGTACATTCAAACCGGTTGACATTCACGGGATGATCATGGCACTGCAGAAAATCTACGAGACTTACCCGGATCTCGAATCATTCTTCAGATCATGCTATATAGAGGGAAAGAAATTGAATCGTCCGTTTCTTGGCCTGTTTCACAATCGGTTTCTAAACCTTACACCTGAACTTCAGTCCCGAACACGAAAACACATCTCGAACCCCGAAAACGGAAGTCCCTGTAAGCGTCTCTATATGTTTTTGCGCTGGACGTTGCGAAAAAAAAGTCCCGTTGACCCGGGCATCTGGAACTTTATGCCTGCCTCGGAACTAATGGTTCCCCTTGATGTTCATGTGGCCCGCCAGGCTCGAAAATTTGGCTTGCTTACCCGGCGAACCAACGACTGGAAAACGGTACGGCAGCTCACGGCAACACTGCAGCTTTTGGATCCTGAAGATCCCGCGCGGTATGATTACGCTCTGTTTGGAATTGGCGCGCTTCATTACACACTGCC
>JAWLEH010000025.1:31502-36446 GCA_041686215.1 Balneolaceae bacterium
TTATTGACCCGATAAATCGCTGAGTCGCTCTAACACAAACATTAAATACCCCATTACAGAAGATGCCAGGCCGGAAAGAAGAACATAAACCAGGTATCCGGTTGTGTATGCAGATAAGATCCGTATCCAGTCCAAAAATCCGGAAGGCCTGAAATAAAGTGAATAGACCCACAAAATGATCCCTGCGATGATGATAGCCGGTATTGTTGAATTGACTATCGAGTTGGTAAACGAGAAACCGGAAAATCCCCAAATGGGAATTAGAATAAACAAGCCAATTATTGCAACTCCGACAGAGTAGCTGTTGATAATCAAATGATCGAAAAAACCATCTGTAAAGTCTCTCATAAATAATATCGCCCCGAGAGAAAGTGACGCGATACCAAACAGAATCAATGAGACAGGCAAGAATTGAGTCGAAGCTCTTACGGAGACAACCTGTATCCATTCGGCCATCTGCCGGACAGTTTCAGAGTCGGACGGCACATCTTCAGCAACAAGCTCAAAATTAAAATCCAGGATAAGAGTGTTCATCAGGATCACCGCAAAAGCTCCCGCCAGGCAAAATAGAAGTGGGTGTGTATAAGGCGAATCATCTGTTTTCAGAAAAGAGTCGATTACCTGGCGGGGTTCGGTTAGCAGGATTTGAAATGTTTTAGAATAGCGGTTCAAAAAATTCATAGGCTAGATTTATACAGACCGGGCTATCCCGATTGTTCTTTTGAAATTTTTTAAGGTTCAGGGCTGTTATGGAAAATGAATAATTGCTATATTGAAAATCTGTTAACGAAATACAAATTACATTATCAATATGATTGGAGTAAACGTAAAAGATAACGAAAGCATTGATCGTGCAATCAACCGTTTTAAGAAAATGGTTACGCGTTCACGTCTTTTGAATGAATATAAAGATCGCCAGCAGTACACAAAACCATCTGAAGAGCGGCGTGAAGCCCTCAAGAAAAGTATTCGTGAAGAGCGTCGCCGACAGCGGGAAAACTACTAATTCTGCTGCTATTTTTTGTCGATCTGCGAGATGTAGGTTCGCTCAACAATCTCCATTTCTGTTTGTATCGACACTTGCGCGGGAGGCATTACTACGGATTTTAGACCCATTTTTTCAGCCTCCCGAATACGCTGTTCCCTGTACCGAATTTCCCTGATCTCTCCTCCAAGTCCCACTTCCCCCATAAATATCGCTTTTTTCATGATGGGCTGGTCTTTCAGGCTTGATGAAAGTGCTGCAATAACAGCCAGATCTGCAGCAGGATCTGATATTTTCAACCCACCGGCAACATTCAGATATACATCCTGGCCGGCGAACGTCATCCCGGCACGTTTCTCCAAAACAGCTATCAGAAGTGAAAGCCTTCGCTGATCAAAACCATTTGCTGTTCGCTGAGGCGTGCTGTATGTACTCGCGGTTACAAGTGCCTGAACTTCGACCAAAATAGGACGCGAACCTTCCATCACGCACGTAACACAATTTCCGCTGATAGATGTATCCAGATCCGACAAAAACAGCTCCGATGGGTTCGTTACCTCAATGAGCCCATCCTGCTTCATTTCAAAAACACCCACTTCCTGTGCAGGACCAAACCGGTTTTTTACACTACGAAGTAAACGATGAAACTGGCTTTGATTTCCTTCGAAATGAAGAACAGTATCTACCATATGCTCCAGTATTTTTGGGCCGGCAATGTCCCCTTCTTTAGTTACATGCCCTATCATCAGGGTTGTAATTTCTTCCTTTTTCGATAGCTGCTGTAAAAGTGCAGAGCATTCCCGAACTTGCTGCACAGAACCGGGCAGAGAGGTTAATTCCGAACTGAAAGCTGTTTGAATCGAATCAATCACCAATAAATCGGGCTTAACCCGCCGTGCTTCTGTAATTACAGACTGAATATTAGTACTGGAAAAGATAAACAGTTTGTCACCTTTAATATTCAGACGGTTAGCTCTCTGTTTTATTTGTGAAGGCGACTCTTCACCCGCAACATATAAGATAGACCATTCCGGTTTGGCTTTTGCCAGCTCAAGCATCAGTGTACTTTTGCCAATTCCGGGGTCTCCCCCAAGTAAAAGAAACGCACCTTTCACGATGCCGCCGCCCAGTACCCGGTCGAGTTCTTTTAATCCCGTTGATTCCCGGTCGTGCTCCTTATCTTCTATATCCGAAAGTTTTACGGATCTGCTTGTGCTCTCATTTTGGGAGCCAATATCCACTTTGTGTTTTTTTGCAGAAGCCTTTTCTTTCTTTCTCTCCTCGAATGTATGCCATTCGTTGCACGACGGACAAACGCCAAGCCATTTAGGAGATGTGTAGCCGCAGTTAGTACAAGTAAAAGAGATCTTTGGTTTAGCCACTATATCAATACATCGTTTTTCGGGGATTCATCCTCGCTGTCAACTGTTTCCACCACTTTATCGTTGACGTACCAGGCCATTGCAATTATGCCAAGGCCAATACTGATGTAGTAGGTAATAATACGCCACGCAAATACTGCCAGCCCTACAAAAGAGGTTCTGGAAATAAGCGGGCCCAAAAATAGTACAAAAAGTCCTTCCACACCACCTGATCCACCAGGTGTCGGTATAACAAGGAATGCAAGATTCATCGCAAGACTTCTGAAAATCATCAATATTTCTGGCCCCGGAAGCAGGCTTAATATAACGATTACGGGAAGCGCAATTTTGCACAGCCAGCTCATCGTAGAGAAGAAAAAGGCCTTCATAAAAAAGATGACTGGTTTTTTTCGAAGCTCCATCGAGTACTCCTCCAGGTTTTCCGCCTCAGCATTCATTTTATCGGACAGTCTGTTCAGGAACGGCCATTTAAATACCCATGCAATGATCTTTTTCATGGATTTGGGGTTGATCATCAAACCGTAGGTCAGAAACCCGCCGTAGAGTAGCAAGCTGGTGTAAATGAGGACCATCGTGAGGTTGCCCACAAACCCAATTTCCGGGGGAATCACCTGGTAATAAAACCCGGCCAGCAACAGAATGGGCACAGCAAGCGCATACCAGAACTGATCCAGCAGAACACCATAGAGAATAATCGCGGAAGATTTCCCCAGTTTCATTCCTTCCCGGGTCATGGCATAGGTTGCCACCGGTGCCCCGCCAATTGTAGAGGGGGTTACCGCAGAAGCAAAATCCCAGGTAAGCATAATTCGAACGCACTTTATCCAGCTTATGCCTTTATCGGCCAGATATCGCAGTTTGGCAGCCGAAAAGTAGACTTTTAAAAGGGTGACCCCAATTGCTATAAACAAACCCGGAAGCCTTTTCGGGGCCAGATGGTCAAGCACGCCCGGGGTGTATGTAAAGTAAATAACAAGTCCCATACTCACTACGCTGAGCGTAATAGATATGAAAATGTATTTAAATGAGATCAGGCTTTTGGAGGAACCGCCGTTATGTAATTGGGGATCTGACAAATAGCAGACTTCTTAATTCGTCTTACAATTCCTCTAAATATACAACTAAAAATAAAGAGATCTCCGGACAATTAAGCCAGAGATCTCTTCAATACTTGAATTGCGGTGGGCAGATCAGGCGATGGTTACTTCATCACTCAGATATACATCCTGGATGAAATTAAGCAGTTTTACGCCTTCATCCATCGGCCGCTGAAATGCTTTCCGGCCGCTGATAAGACCCATTCCACCCGCTCGTTTGTTTACCACGGCTGTCTTCACAGCATCCGCAAAATCATCACTGCCGGATGCACCACCGGAGTTAATAAGTCCCGCGCGGCCCATGTATCCGTTTGCAACCTGGTATCGTGTCAGGTCGATCGGGTGATCGGTGGTGAGTTCACTGTAAATCTTCTCATCAAGTTTACCATAGGAAGAATCCCCGGTATTAAGTGCTTTGAAACCGCCGTTATTGGTAGGCAGCTTCTGTTTTACAATATCTGCACCAATCGTAACACCCAGGTGGTTTGCCTGGCCTGTCAGATCAGCTGACGTGTGATAGTCTTCTCCACCTACTTTAAAAGCAGAATTTCTTGTGTAACACCAGAGCACTGTAGCCAAACCAAGCTCATGAGCGTACTCAAATGCACGTGCAACTTCAACAATTTGACGGCTTGATTCCTCTGAACCAAAGTAGATTGTTGCACCCACAGCAGCAGCGCCCATGTCGTACGCTTTATCAATTGAACCGAACATAATCTGGTCGTACGTATTGGGAAATGTAAGAAGTTCGTTGTGATTGATCTTCACGAGGAATGGAATTTTATGCGCGTATTTCCTCGATACAGATGCAAGAACTCCAAATGTTGAAGCCACAGCATTGCAGCCACCTTCAATGGCGAGCTCCACAATATTTTCAGGATCAAAATATGCCGGATTCTTCGCAAAAGAGGCACCCGCACTATGCTCAATACCCTGGTCTACAGGTAAAATCGATAAATATCCAGTGCCGGAAAGGCGGCCGTGATTAAATAGTCTCTCTAAATTCCCCAATACTCTGTTATTCCGGTCTGAATGATACCAAACGCTATCCACGTACGAATCCGTAGGTAGGTGTAAATCTGATTTTGGAATAGTTTTACATTGGTGGTTGAGCAGCGATTCGGCGTCATCACCTAAAAGTTCTTCGATTCCGGAAAAAGCAAGTGCCATGTTTTAACTCCGTTCTGTTATTATGGTTAATGTATTGCTTTGAATATACATGTTCAGATATCAAATGGCTATCCATTCCCCTTATCGAAACGCTTCCAATGCTGCAAAACACTCACTTCCTTCAAAAAATGGTGGTATCCACATGAAAAAAGCTTATTTTTGATAGCTGAAAATGTTTTTCAAACAAGGTTAATCTTCACTGAAGTTTTATGCAGATTCAAAATATTCACCTACCCAAATCCCCGCTTTTCCTGGCTCCCATGGAAGATGTGACCGATTCACCCTTTCGTCAGATCTGCCGGATGAAAGG
>JAWLEH010000026.1:0-8879 GCA_041686215.1 Balneolaceae bacterium
CTATATCCCTCTCTATTTAATAGAGAGGGATTAAATGTCTAAATTATTTAAGCTTGTTATAAACATCCGTTCTTTATCTGACTTTTCGGAGTAGACTCAATAGTTATTATTTCAAAACAGACCGGGGCTGTCCAATAAGAGCGACGTACCATTCTTAATACGGCATCCCGGTCAGTTGGTATGTGGAAGAGATCCCGGATCGGGGTCCGGGATGACAAAGTGGATATCTTTCCTGAAATACCATGCCCTTCCCGGACAGACTCAAAATCCTATTCAAGATTTTTATGTCGAACTCACCTTTTTCAAAAAACTATGTCGTACCTGGTCAATAAATTGTTGATGAATGACTCATCTGAGTATCTGGCGAAGTGCAATTATCATTGATTTGACATCCGGCGTGTCTACACTCGGGAAGTAACTGTTCAGGAGCTGAACCACATCCATCACCCATAGTTAACGTACATCGGTGTTTCTCCAGAATGGGCCGTTCTGCAACTAACTGAAAGCCAATTTTTATAGCCGATCTATCCAGTCTACCCGGCAGACTCTGCTGCCGGCGCACAAAGAAGTGTGAACTCGATACCGTGCTCGGAACTGTTTTCTGTGAGCATGATGATGGCGTGCCTGCGATTGGCAATCAACTGGGCAAGACTTAATCCAATCCCCAGGTTATTTGCCTTTGTTGTCACAAACGGGAAGTAAAGTGTGTCGGCTATGTCCCCGGGTATGGTTGCACCTGCATTTGTGACAGATATTTTGCGTGATGAATGAATGTCAATTTCAATGGGGCTGCCGGCACCGGAGGTGTGCTCTACAGCATTATCGACAAGCAGAGTGAGTATTTGCTTTAGTTCTGACTCATTAAACCTGAAGTTACCGGTGGAATGATTGGTTATTTTAATACGGTTTCGTACATCGCTACCAAAGGTAAAAATGATATTACGAAGTACCGATTCAGCGTTGGACCGCTCGGTATCGGCTTCGTCTTCAATGAATACACCTGCGTGATGAAGTAACTCCAGTTCATCCATTATCTCGAAAAGGTAGTCGAGTCCCTGCTGCACTTTAGAGAGTTTTCGCTGATCTTTCTCCTCTTCAATATGACCCAGCATTTCAAGATATCCCTGCATGCCGGTCATCGGCGACCGCAGCCTGTGCACAAGCACGGCAATCATATTACGAATTGTAAAAAGCGTATGTTCATCCGGGATGGATGCATGTTGTTTTAATGTCACTTTTGAAAATATTTCGTGATTCCAGTTTATCTCTTCTTTTTTAAGGATAAACCATTTTCGGCCATAGAACGCCAGCCTGCCATCCTGCTCGATTGAAACAAGGCTGGAAAAAGCTGCGCCTTCAAGGTCACCCGAGCGTGATGCAAGTCTTGCAGCATTGTTAGCTGATACAACCAAATTCATATCGGTATCTACAATAAATACCGGGTTGGTAGAATCAGAGATCAGGGTTCTGAGACTCGATGTTGAGCGATCTTTCATTTTATAATGGGTCATTGTGAGACTATTCATCACCATTAGTGTGCCAATTTAATCTAAAAATTTCGGATATTCGCATAAAACCGCACCGGTAATGGAACCGGCTGCCATTCGGCTTCAATGGGTTATCAGCAAAGGGAGTTTAGTCTTAAGGCTAAATTGATAAATGGAAAAATTTGCCATGCCGGCGGTAAAAAAAACTGCCGGATAATAAACGACGGTACAATTAACCCGACCGGATGCTTCTTTTCTGCTCTTCCGGGGGCATGGCACACCATTTGCACATCAAGCAAGCAAATCAACAGTCTTTAAATGGATTGCCATATAAATGTTCCTGATGAGCAATGTCAGGGGCATTCATCGGCCCGCAGACGGATTTGAAAAGTTAAAAACCCCGAATTACCATGAAATTTATTGATAGTAACCACAGCCAACTTTTAGCCCGGGCCATGGACTCGTACACGCTGCGCCAGCGAGTAACGGCAGGGAATATTGCCAATGCCGATACCCCCGGGTATAACAAGCATAAGGTTGATTTTGAAAGTGAGCTGCGCCGGGTACAGGAAAACGACGGCGTGAGAGGTATGAAAGAGGTGACGCCCAGTATTGTGGAAACCGACCAGGAGATTGAACTGGAGGATGAGCTGATCGAAATGGCCGATACGCAGGCCCGGGTGCATCTTGTAACGCGTTCTATTCGCCACCATTTTGATATGCTCCGAAACGGAATTACAGGAGTAAACCGCTAAGATCAGGCCTCACGAATACAATATAAAACCAACATAACATGCTACCAGACAGAGTTTTTTCAACATTTCAAACCGCAGGAAAAGGTCTTGCCGTTCAGCGCGAAAAGATGGCAACTGCTTCGCGTAATATAGCGAACTCAGGCGTTTCGGCTCCGAAAGGTTCCAGCCAAATCTATCGGCCGCAAACCGTACAGACACAGGCGGCAAACCCCGAAAAGTTTAAAAATTTGCTACTAAACAGTATGTCGTCTCTCAACGAAACAAACAGTAAACACTTTTCGCAGCCTTCAGCAGCGGGAAGTTCCGGCAGCGGGACTCCCGGCATCGGGCCTGATTTTGAAGTTGTGGAGCAGGAAAAGTTTCGGTTCGAATATGATCCCAATCATCCTGATGCGGATGAGAATGGCATGGTGCGCTACCCGGACGTAGACCTGGTTCGGGAAATGACGCAGCTGGTAAGCGCAAACCGGCTTTATGAGGCTAATCTCAGTGCAGTAGAAGCGGAAAAACAAATTATTAAACGTTCACTCGATATTTAACAGCTATGTCAATTAGTCCAATAATTCATCAACAGCACGATTTTACCGTCCGAAATAACGGCCTGCGAAACGTAAACGGTGCTTCAGCCCCGCCTAAGCTTACGGTGGAAGAATCGTCCATGATAGAGAAAAATTTTACCTCCGATAAACCGATTAAGCTGTACGATTTACAGGGTAGTGTAAATGAACACAATTTTTCTGATCGTGGCACGAAGATTGACACACGAGTATAGAACCTCAAAAACAGAAGACTCATGGATCCTATTGAACTAAATGGAATACGGCCGTTTCAGGAGATAAATACGTCACCGGAACGCTCAGAACTCTCTCCCCGCACATCCGGTTCGGGCGAATCATTTGCGGATATGCTCACCCGTGCTGTAGGTAGCGTGGATGAAACGATGAAAGAATCCGACCAAAACGTGCAAAGCTTTATAGCAGGGGAAACGGATAACGTTCATGATGTAATGATATCCATGCAGCGGGCGCAGCTTAGTTTTCAAATGATGGTAGAGATGCGAAACAAAGCTATTGAGGCCTATCACGAAATTAGCAGGATGTCAATCTAAGAGTTTCATCTAAATGAGCAATATACCCGATACCTTTAAACAGTTTTTTGCCCCGCTCAATACCGCACAGCGCACTCTCTTTATCGGGATGGTAACGGCTGTGATCCTGGTAATGGGTCTTCTGTTCTATTGGGCGCTAAAACCCGATTATACGCTTCTTTTCGGCTCTATGCAGCCCGATGTGGCTCAGCAGGTGGTTGAACAGCTGGAGGAAGAAGGCGTAACGTACAGGCTGGAAGAAAACGGTTCTGCGATTTACGTGCCCGGGTCTGAAGTCCATCAGATGCGGATGAAACTTGCAGAAGTGAGTTCATCTGATTCAAACATTCAGGGGTACGAACTGTTTGATGAAAACTCCCTGGGCATGACCGATTTTATGCAGCAGGTGAATAAGAAAAGAGCGCTCGAAGGAGAACTCTCTCGTTCCATCAACAGCCTCGACCAGGTGGATTACTCTCGTGTGCACCTGGTGATGCCGGAACGCTCTCCTTTTCAGCAAACCGCGGTTGAGGCTTCGGCTTCCGTCATCATCACGCTAAAACAGGGCAAGCGACTTGGCAATGACCAGGTTAACGGAATTACGTCACTGATATCCGGAAGTGTGGAAGGGCTCGAACGGGATGCAATCACGATCCTCGACCAGGCGGGGAACCGTCTTTCGGAGGAGTCGCAGGGTGACGACAGTTTTGCGTCGGGAAATGTGCAAATGCAGCTTCGTAAAAATACGGAGTCGTACCTCACCGAACGGGGCCAGACTATGCTGGATCGCGTATTGGGCAATGGCAATAGTATTCTTCGGGTATCGGCAGCGCATGATTTTGACCGCCTGGTTCGTGAATCGGACCTTATTGACCCCGAAAGCCGACTGATTATTTCGGAAGATCGAAGCACTGAAACCAACAATCAGGAAGATCTTCAGCAAGTACCAATTGATGAATTTACCCCCATTGATCAACGGGGTGAATCAGTTGTGGTTTCGCGGAGTGATACCGAAAACAGCACACAAACACGAAACTACGAAGTTAATAAAACCAGGGAGATTTTCGAGAAAACCCAGGGCGAGATAGAAAAGTTATCGGCTTCCGTGTTATTGAACTACAAGCAGAGCTATCAAACCAACGGAGAGGGAGAAGAAGAACTTGTAACTGAGCCCTACAGCGAAGAAGAGATTGCCGAGTTTAGAGAAGTAGTTCGCACAGCTCTTGGGATGTCAGATGAGCGGGGTGATGAACTGACGATTACACAGATTCAGTTCCATGATCCATCATCCGACGGCGGATCTGGTTTCTATACCGAACAACCCACTCCGTGGAATGATATTTTCCGCTGGATCCTGATTCTGGCCTCATTCCTGACTATCGTGGCACTGATCTACAGCATTAAGAAAAAGATGGGAGAAGGTGAACCGGAAATAACGATGAGTCTGCCGGAAACGCCTGAAACCAACGTTGACGAGCTGGATCTGACCGAAGACGAGAAACTGAGTCTTGAGGCTATGAGTGATGAGGAAGCTGAAGATTTTATTGACAAGAAACTAACCGAAAAATCCCGGAAACAGCTTGAACAGAAAGCTTACGTGATGGAAGAAATTCGGGATTTCGTGGAACTGAAGCCGGCAGAAGCCGCTCATGTAATTCGAGCGATGATGACCCTGGAGGATGAATAACCAAGATTATGGCTGCAAAAACAAAAAAAGATAGTTTGATCGACGACGCCTCGAAACTCACCGGTGTGCAGAAGGCTGCAATCTTCATTATCACCGTTGGCAAACAAACAGCATCAGAGATGATGAAATCTTTGAAACCGAAAGAGTTGGAAGAGATTATGCTGGAGATTGCCAAGATCAAAAATGTTAAAACCGAGGTGGTGGATTCTATTCTGAAAGATTTTTACCAGATGATGGAGGCGAAACAGTATATCCTGGAAGGGGGATTTGACTACGCCAACGAACTGCTGACTGAAATGGGAGTCGGCGAACGGTCTGAGGAAATGCTGCGAAAGCTAAAAGCTCAGTCGGGTACCACGGTTTTCGATGATTTCCAGGAAACGAAGATTTCTCAAATTGCCAACTTTATACAGAATGAGCACCCGCAGGTAGCTGCACTGATTTTTTCGCAGCTTCAAATGGATAAAGCAGCAGAAATACTGGTCCACCTCGAACCGGAAATGCAGAGTGAAATTATGTATCGACTGGCATCGATGGATAAAATTTCCATGGAAGTGATTGAAGAAATTGAAGAGGTAATAAAAGAGCAGATGGGTGGAATGGATTCACTGGGCGATCGCGTAAAAAGCGGTACTGCCACGGTGGCTCAGATACTCAACGAAGCAGAAATTACTGTGGAACGCAACGTTTTGGATACTATCCAGGCACGCGACGGAAAGATGGCCGACGATATCAAAGAACAGATGTTTCTCTTCGAAGATATCATTCACTTCGACGACCGAACTATTCAGCTTATCATCAACGAAATGGAGAAGTCCGATATGGTTATGGGCCTCAAGGGCGTGGACGAAGAGCTCACGAACAAGTTCCTTGGAAACATGTCGAACCGGGCGGCGGATATGCTTCGGGAAGATATGGAAGCACTTGGACCTGTGCCGCTTAAAGATGTGAAAGATGCCCAGCAGAGAATCATCAAGAAGATAAAAGAACTTGAAGAAGACGGGCAGATTACCACACGTAAGATGGAAGAAGAAGAAATTGTTGAATAATTCTACGGGCGGCTAAATGAGCAGCGGAAAGATACTTGATGAAACGAAAATCAACTGGAATCGTGATGCCCGGAATACCCTGAGCTACCGTATGCTTTTTGATGATGCCCCCCGCAAGGTTTCGGAGCCGCAGGAAGAAGAAGGGCCGGATATTGAAGAGATATTGCGCGAAAACAATGCGCAATGGGAAGAGAAACTAAAGAAGGCGCGCCAGCAGGCATTTGATGCCGGTGTACAAGAGGGTTTCGAAAAAGGCTATGCAGAAGGTGCCGGCGAAATTGAGGTACAGGCATCCCGGCTTCTCGAACAGCTGTCCGGTGCACACAACGAGTGGCAGCAGCGACAGCAACTGCTCGATCCCGGAGTTCTGGATCTTGCCTTTGAATTAGCTGAGACGATCCTGGAGGTACCGGTTGAGAACCCGGCCATCAGGAACCGGATGCAATCGGAACTGGAGCCGGTACTTCAGCGCCTGGATGATGCCGTGAAACCCGTACTGTGGGTATCCGAAAATGATAAATCCTTTGTGGAAGCTATTACTTCTGAAAACGCGCCAAAGAGCACCCTGGTGATACGTATCGATAAAAAGTTAAATGCCGGTGAATACAGGCTCGAAACCAGTAGAGAAACAATTGTTCACAAGTTCAAAACGCTTCTTCAGGAGCTGAAAGAGTCGTTAAACCTGCCGTCATGGAAAGTGTAAACTCGCTCGAAATATCGAATCACTTTACGCATATACAGGAGTATTTAAAGGAACATCGTCCCCGGTCAAAACGCTACGGCAAGGTGTCGTCTGTGGTGGGAACTATCATCGAATGTACGGGCCTTGAAGCGTGCGTTGGAGAAATTTTTGGGATTCATACCATAACGGGAAAGGTGGTAGAGGCTGAAGTGGTTGGCCTGCAGGAAGAACGAACCCTGCTGATGCCGTATGACCGTGTGGAGGGAATGAAGTCGGGCTGCCTTGTGGAAAGTTTCGGCCAGTCACTCACGGTTCCTGTCGGTGAAAAGATGCTTGGCCGGGTGCTGGATGCTAACGCGAAACCGATAGATTCTGCCGGACCCATACAAACATCCGGGCACCAGGCAGTACATAACGATCCCCCATCCCCGCTCGACAGAAACCGTATTGAAGATGTAATGTGTACCGGAATCCGGGCACTGGATGCGCTAAACACAATAGGTTCGGGGCAGCGTGCCGGCCTCTTTGCCGGGTCCGGTGTGGGTAAAAGTGTGCTTTTGGGTATGATTGCCAAACATTCAGAGGCCGATGTGAATGTAATTGCCCTGATTGGGGAGCGTGGCCGCGAGGTGCAGGAATTTATTGAAGATACACTTGGCAAAGAAGGCCTTAAAAAATCAGTAGTGGTAGCTGTTACATCTGATATGGCTGCGATGAGCAGGATTAAAGGAGCGTTTACCGCTACCGCAATTGCAGAATATTTCCGCGACCAGGGAAAAAATGTCCTTTTAATGATGGATTCTGTTACGCGTGTGGCGATGGCCCAGCGGGAAATTGGCCTTGCTGCAGGCGAACCGCCCACCACTAAGGGATACACGCCAAGTGTGTTCTCCATACTGCCGAAACTGCTTGAACGGGCGGGTAAAACCAGTGCCGGGAGCATCACGGGAATTTATACGGTGCTGGTGGATAATGATGATATGAACGAGCCTATTGCAGATGCCGTACGATCCATTTTGGATGGCCATATCGTGCTTTCAAGGCGCCTGGCGCATAAAAACCACTATCCTGCAATTGATGTGCTGGAAAGTATTTCGCGGGTGATGCCTAACATTGTTTCAGATGACCAGCGTGCAATTTCGATGAAAGCGCGTGAGCTTTTAGCTACCTATCGCGAAGCAGAGGACCTCGTTAATATCGGGGCATACGTAAAGGGATCGAATCCGAAAATTGACGAAGCCATCAAAAAATTTCCAAAGTTGGAATCATTTTTGATACAGGATATGAACGAAGCGGATTTCAGCAGCGATCTCTGGAATAAGCTTAAGAAAATTGTAGAATAACCCTGAACCTATGGCTTTTAAATTCTCACTGGAATCTGTTTTGAAAGTGCGCAAGCACGAGGAGAAACTTCAAAAGCAGAAGCTTGCCGAAGAGATGATGAAAAAGAAGAAAATTGACCAGGTGAAAGAAGATGTAAAAGGAAGGCTGGAAACATACCTGAATGGCACGAACCCCGATGAAGCACAGAATATTCAGAAAATTAAGCGGCACGGGCGCCACATTCTGCAAACGCATGAACTGATACAGAAATTGAACAACGAGGCACAAGTAGCAGATAAATCGGTAATCGAAGTTCGCGAAAAGCTGGCAATGGCCCACAGAAACCGCCACATTCTCGATAAACTTAAAGAAGCTGAAAAGAAAGTGTTTTCGCGTCGCCTTCAGCAAACCGAGCAGAAAACGATGGATGAAGTAGCCAATCAATCATTTAGCAGATAGATATGAAAAAATCGGCACTACCGAAATTAGCAGGAATCATCCTGGGAAGTTTTATTGTGATTCTGGGGATAACGTTTTTCCTGTACCCCTGGCTGAATGAGGAGAAGTACAACCAGGTACAGACGGAACGGGATGAGCGTGATATTCCTGAAGGTGATAATCCCTATGTGGCAACAGACGATCCCGATGCCGTTCCGGTTGACAGCAACCTGGTCACTAATGTGAACTTTACAGATGCAAATGCAGATGCAGATGCGGACTCGGATACAGAAGGCAGTGAAAACAGCAACTCAGAGAGTGACCGAAGCCAGCTGGATCTATTAATGGCTGAGAATGATTCACTCTCAGCC
>JAWLEH010000026.1:8979-35971 GCA_041686215.1 Balneolaceae bacterium
GATGCGGACTCGGATACAGAAGGCAGTGAAAACAGCAACTCAGAGAGTGACCGAAGCCAGCTGGATCTATTAATGGCTGAGAATGATTCACTCTCAGCCGAATTGGAGGGTGTCCGCGAATCCCTCACGAACCTTGAAAACGTATTGACAGAAGCCGGTACGGACCCTGAACAAATTGCAGCTGCAATGAGTGGCGAAGGAAATGCCGATATGTTTCGGGCTTCGGCAGCTGAACAGGCAGAAGATTTTTCGGATCGGGTAAAGAGTCTGCTAAACCTTGATGAGGAAGATCTTGAACCGATTGCAAACCAAATGTCGCAGGAGGAACTGGTGCGTATCTACCAAAATTCAGGAAATATGCAGCGGGAAAAACTGCTTCGGTCACTCACATCTGAACGGGCCGCAAAGCTGATGAAGGAGGTTATGCTATGATTGGAAACCAGATACTGCCGTCATCCGCTGAAAAGAGTTCATCCTTTACAGGTAAAAACGGAGCAGAAGGAAAACTTACAGATGAAAAACCGAAGGGCGGCCTTTTTCAGCTGATGATGAACTCTGTGAGTGGAGATGCTGCTTCCGCTGAAGATGGGAAATCTTCCTCAGGTGACGGACGTACGATTTTGGGCGGAAACCTGACGCTACATACAGCGGATACCGGAGAGGAAAAGGATGAGGCGGACGGCTCTGCCTTGCTGAGGATATTTGCCGGCGGAGAAGGTTTGATAGAAAAGAAAAGTGAAGATTCACAAGAAGAGAATGAATCTGATACACAATCGGTAACCCAGGCGGAAGGTGAAACGATTAGCGACACATCAGAGACTAAACCGGAATCACAGGAATCTGATGAGGAACCTATTACTGCTGAAGGGAATGACGAAAATGAGGAAAGTGAGGCGGGTGAGGCCGCGGGAACAGAGGATTCTGCTGAAGAAGAAAATAAAGAGAATGAAACTGCCGGGCAGACTAAAAGTTCTGAATCCTCAGAGACCGCGAATCACAACAGTAGCGGTACAACTGAAGGGAATAGTATGGTGGATGAGTCAGGTGAGCAGGAAAATGCCGGAAAAAGTTCCGCTCAGAACCCTGACACTGAACTGAAAGAAAACGAAAGCGATGCCAAAACGAAAGGCGAGAGCAATCCAACGGATTCAAAATCAGACGGGGACAAGAAAGAACTACAAGTAAACGGTCCCGACCATATCAAGCAGGCCGGCGGAGGTGGTGATGCGCAGACTGTGAAAGGGGAATCCCGATCAGTTCAAAACGGTGAGGTCATTACGGATGAAAAACAAATTCGTTCCGGGGATCGACCTATGCAGAAAGAAGCTGTAAAAGACCGTGGACTTATCAACGAACTGAGGGCCCTTGCAGCTGCACGGGGTGAACAGGTCCTGGCAGGCGAGGGGCCCATGGAATCGTCTCCCGAATGGGAAGGAGGCGAAATCCCCGATGATGCGAAGCTTCTGGAAGAGATGTTCCAGGCACTACAGAATGGATCAACCGAACAGGTTGCTGCAGAAATCCGAAGCTTGCGAGCCAGCCAGGTTCGTGAAAACCGCTACAATAATTACCTCGCCTCGTTTTCAAACCGCAATGAGGTAGCAGGCGGCCAGGGCTTCAGCCTGGCATCCAATGAAGCAGGGACGGGAAGCTCAGCCGGGCCAAAATCACTGAACTCTATTCCGGTGATGGAACTTGTACCCATGGGCGGTGCAGACATGGCTGATACATTCGACACTGACGCCGCCGCACTCTGGAAAGAGCATTTAACAGAATATTTTGAATCGAACGAAAAGAGCTCTGCAGACAATCAGGCTGCTGCAGCTTTTGCCCGCCTTGGAGATGTACCGGTGACCAACATCTCTGTTCGCCGGGGGTTTGCACAGGGAATAAGCCAGGGAATTTTAACGACCACAGGAAATGGAAAAGCGGATGGAGAGACATGGCAGCGCCACAATTTTGTAATGGATGACGGGAAAAATATCCAGGTGTCGGCTCGGCAGGTGGAAGGTGTGCTTCAGCTGAAACTGAGCTCTTCCTACACGGAGTTGAATAAGCTTTTAATGGAGCACCAGGATGATATACGCGACCTGCTGGAAAATGAAGTTGAGTTGAAGATCGACCTTCAATTTGACGGAGGCGGTGGAGATGCGCTTACCGATTTTTTCGGAGGCTCATCAAAACAAAACAGCAAAGACGGTGACAGCTTGTTTGAGAAGGGAAACCTGAAAACTACAGATCAGGAAATTGAAGAGGTTGTACCCAAGGCAGTTCGAAAGTTCGGATACAATCAAATGGAATGGACGGTATAAACAGATCAGATTATGGATATCAACAGCATTAATTCACTCACATCGCTGGCAAATAACCAGCGGACATCCCAAAATGAGAATGAACTCGGCCAGCAGGAATTCCTGCAGCTCCTGGTTGCCCAGATGCGGAACCAGGATCCCATCAACCCGATGGAAGGCGCCGAGTTTGCATCGCAGCTTGCACAGTTTAATTCTGTGGAGCAACTCATAAATGTAAACAGCGGCCTCGAGCAGCTTCAGGGAAGCCAGGAGATGATGAGCTCGAGCCTTACAAACTCCATGGCGGCATCACTGACCGGGAAACATGTGAAAGCTCTGAGTAACGACGTTCACCTGGCATCGGGCGAGGGGGCAAATGTGCAGTTTAAGTTGAACAATACAGCAGCTGAAGTAGAATTTGTCGTCCGAAATGAAAGCGGCAATGAAGTACGACGGGAAACTGTAAATGGCCTCTCTTCCGGGGATAATACCTGGGTGTGGGACGGACGAAGCAATTCGGGCGACCGGATGGCAGACGGGAACTATACGGTGGAAGTTATGGCATCTAACGATGGGGAGGAGGTAGATTCCATGGTTTATACCGAAGGATTTGTAGATAAAGTCCGCTACTCGGGTGATGGTGTTTTCCTTTCCGTAAATGGTATCCAGGTATCCATCGGGGATGTGGAAGAAGTAGGCAACGGACCTTTTTAAGAATTCAAATAGTATCTAACGAACATAAACATCAAATAAACTACGGTTTTACGGGCCCAGGCCTTGCCGTTGTGAAAAAAACAAGGAGTACAATATGTCTTTAATCAGATCACTAAATTCAGGCGTAAGCGGTTTAAGATCCTTTCAAACCAAAATGGATGTGATAGGTAATAACATCGCAAACGTGGAAACCACAGGGTTCAAATCCTCGAGGGTATCTTTTTCCGAAATGATGAACCAGCGGCTTGGCCGGTCTGGTGCAGGTGGCGAAAATGCACCTCAGCTTAGTAACGAAGTTGGGCTTGGCGTACGTGTTTCCTCGATCGACCGGGATTTCAGTCAGGGAGCAATGCAAACAACAGGAAAAGAAACGGATCTGGCCATTGAGGGCAGCGGCTACTTTATGGTGGGCGACGGCAACCAAAACCTGATGAGCCGTGCCGGAAACTTCGTATTTAATAAAGAAGGGCTTCTTGTTGATCAGGGCGGACGCGTTGTGCAGGGATACAATGCTGACAACCAGGGCCAGATACTTGGCGGCGGGGCTACCGAGGATATCCGGGTTGATTTTGAAAACGCACTGCCACCCAAGCAGACCGAGAATATTAAACTTGCCGGAAACCTGAATGCAAGTACAAGTGCAGCCCAGGTGATACAGGGCCAGAATGGACTGACCGTGGATGGCGGTGGCGTTGCGAATTTGAATACAGACATCAATGATCTGTCTCAGACAATAGATGACCTGGCGGATGGTGATACCATATCGTTCGACGTAACACTGAACGACGGTACAACACAAACGCTGGATTTCACCTACAATGCAGGAAGCACAATGGAAGATCTGATCACCTCATTCAACAATCAACTGAACGCAGGTGGTGACGAAGGTCAGATGACCCTGGTGGACGGTTTGATGGTACTGCGTTCGGCCGAAATGGGAGACAGTGAGCTAGAAATTAACGATGTTTCTGTAAACGGAACAGGAAATGTTAACTTCCCGGCCTTCCAGGTTAGCCAGGAGGGAACAACAAGTTCCAGAACCATGAGCACAACCGTGTATGACGATCTTGGCCGTGCGCATTCTATGACCCTCGAATTTACACAGGTTGGCCCCAGTGAATGGGAGTACGAAGCCAGTTTTGTAGATGGTGAAGAGATTACCGACGGAGCAACCGGAACTGTTGAGTTTGATGAGCTGGGACAGCTATCATCAGATAATATGCTGGAGATGACCTTTGAACCCGGCACCGGTGCCAATGCCACAAGTTTTGAAATAGAACTTGGAGATTCGGCACAGGGTACCCGCTTCACACAGTACTCGGGATCCAATACAGCGAAAGTTGTGAACCAGGATGGTTATACCCAGGGTGAGCTGGTAGATATAAGCATCGACGGCGACGGTCAAGTACAGGGAATTTATGACAACGGCAATAATATGGTTCTCGCCCAGCTTGCACTGGCCCAGGTGCAGAACGAAAGTGGAATGGAGATGGTTGGTAACGGCCTTTTCCGTGCGACTTCGGCTGCCGGTGAAACGTTCATAAATACAGCGAATAATTTTGCGGATGCAAATATCAACTCCGGGTCGCTTGAAGGATCTAACGTTGACCTTGCCAAAGAATTTACAGATATGATTACCTCACAGCGGGCGTATCAGTCCAGTGCAAGAGTAATCAGTACCTCAGATGAAATGCTGATGGAAGCTGTAAACCTGAAGAGATAAACCTTTAACAGACTTTACATACCCTAACGGATTGGTCTTAAAACGTTCCGTATCACTTCTGTTCATACAACAGGTGGTGCGGAACGTTTTTTATTTGTGAAAGCAGGCGGTTATCCCTCAAACTATGAGTCCACTCCGAAAAGTCAGATTAAGATCTAATGTTTATAACAAGCTTAAATAATTAAGACCGCATACCCCTCTCTAAATCTTTAGAGAGGGGGTGGGGTGAGTTCGAAACAAATAAACCTAAATTATTTAAGCTTGTGCCGCTGATTTTCAGAACGCATGACTTTTCGGAGTGGGCTCAACTATTAGAATAAAACTCGGGAACTTCGGAATGTGTGGCATATGATCAATTCTCATTTTCTTAACCCGATTTGGAATTAAGTTTCAGTTTGGCAGGACGATAAGACTCATATGTTAGACAGATCGACAATCATCGGATTTATTGGCGGCTTTACGCTTGTAGTCCTCGCTATAACCACGCAGGGGAGCTTGCTTATTTTTGCAAGTTTATCCTCCATTTTAATTGTAGGCGGCGGGATTATTGCGGCCACGATGGTGAACTACAGTTTTGATAATATAAAATCCAGCTTTGCGGCAATCACCAGTATGATGGGTGCCAAGGAAGTGGATTTGAGAACCGATATGGAACTGCTGAGTATGTTTGCACGCCGGGTGCGTACAGAAGGCATCCTGGTGCTGGACAGTGATATTCAGCATATCGAAAATGCATACCTGAAAAATGGCCTCCAGCTGGCTGTTGACGGTTTTAAAAAGGAAAGCCTGGACAGCATTTTACGCGATGAGATTAAAAGCCGGGAACGGCAGGTGGAAACATCTATCAATGTGATGTACTCCATGGCAGATTATGCCCCGGCATTTGGTATGATTGGGACCGTGATAGGGATGGTACTGATGCTTCAAAATATTTCAGACCCCGAATCTCTGGGGCAGGGACTTTCCGTTGCGCTTTTGACAACATTATACGGTACCATTGTTGCAAACATGCTTTTGGGTCCTCTTGCCGGAAAACTCGAGTATTTGAGTGAGCTGGATATTAACCGGAAAGAGATGTTTCGTACGGGCATTCTTTCTATCGTGGAAGGTGAAAATCCGCGAATTATGGAGAAGAAAATGCTGATCTATATTCATCCGAAAAGCAGAGCCGAATACATCAAATATCATGAAGGCGTGCGGATCAGTAAAGAGCGTGATGAGAAATTTTATAAACTATGGATTGAACAGCAGAGTAAAGAATGGGACGATCTAAAAACAGTTCTGGAAACTGGTTAGTGACCTACAGCGACATGGTTACGCTGCTACTGGTGTTCTTTGTAGTGCTGTACACCCTCACGCCGGGAATTGATGAATCCGTATTTGATAATTTTATCTCCTACTTTCAGTCTTCTGTAGGTGTGGTTGATAACTCCTCCGTAACGGACAACAGCACAACCAGTTCACAATCGTACCGCAAACAAATTGTAGAACAGTGGCAGGTTGTGGAAGATTTTCTTGAACGCGAAAACCTGGAGAACCAGGTAGATATTGAGCAGACACCGGATGGAATGAAAGTGACCCTCAGTGATTCACTGACGTTTAACAGCGGTTCGTCTGATTTGTTACCGACAGCTAAACGGGTTTTGGATGAAATTGCCGGGATTTTTACGGATGAAATTGAAGAAACCGAAGTGCAGGGCCATACGGATACAGACCCGGTTGCAAGCAGTTCCTATTATCGGTCGAACTGGCACCTGGGAGCAGCCCGTGGGGTATCGGTTTTAAAGTATATACAGGAACGCAGTGAACTGGCCCCTGAACGGTACAAAGCCAGCAGCTTTGGGGAATACAGGCCTGTGGCTAACAATGGCACTACTGCAGGAAAACGACTGAACCGGCGCGTGGAAATTTATGTGCGATATAAAGGCCTTATGGACACGGAAGAATTAAATACGACAGAAATTGGACGACCGACACTGAACGGCGGTTCCGGTTCGGATACCCGGCAGACAAATGTAGAATAGGTTGGAATTATGGCGGCAAAGAAAAAAGGGAAAAAATCAAAAAAGAAAGGCGGAGCAAAATTTCTTCCATTTGGAAAATATTTCCTGATTCTGCTGGTGCTGGCGTCTCAGGCTTTCCTTGCATACAAAATTGTAGATTCGAATTATGGGAAAGTTTACGAGTGGGTTGACACGTTAACTGCACCGGAACCCGGAAAATATGAGCTTGAAGAGCTGATCGTTAACCCCTCTGAAACAAATGGACAAAGGTTTCTTGTGGTAGAATTAAGCCTTGATCTGTACGATAAGACACATACGGAGCTTATTGACGAAAAGCTGCAGGAAATTAAACACCATATGCTGGAAGTGCTCTCATCACGCACCGTACAGGAGCTTACGCAGTTAAAGGAGAAAGAAAAACTAAGAGAAGAGCTGATTGATGTAACAAATAAAGCAATGGGCCAGCGTTCGGTACGCAATTTGTATTACACCAGATATGTAATGCAATGATAGCAACCGAACGACACAACCCTTATGAACTCAGTGTCCCCTCCGGCAAAACCGGGGAAACGTAAATATGTAGAGCCCTACAATTTTAAGCAGCCAAAGCTGTTCAGCAAAGAGATTATGCGAACGCTGCACTCGCTGCATGATGTGCTGGCCAGGAATCTGAGCCGGGTATTCAGCAGCGCGCTTCGCCGCAAGGTGGATGTGCACATGCACAAGCTCGACCAGGTATCGACAAGTGATTTTGTTCGTAACCTCTCCTCCCCCAATGTTATTTACCTTATTTCTGTAAGTCAGCTGAGCGGTGATGTAATTGCCGTCATCCCACCGGAATTTTGTGTTCACCTCATTGAGCGGCAGAGCGGCGGCCAGGGCGACCAGTTTACCGAAAGGCGAACACTCACAACCATCGAGGAAAAGATCATATCACGGATAATGAACTCCATCAACAAGGAAATTATCGTGGCATGGGAACCCTACATGGATTTTAAAATCAATTCTACCACCTACGAGAGCAAACCCGAAAACATCCACATGGTGTCGGTAGACCCAACAATTGTGGCAAAGTTTGAGATCGACACAGGGGATCACAAAGTAGAGATTCAGATCTCGTATCCCTACAGCCTGCTCAAAGACGCATTGAACGATTCGGTTTTAAAGAAAGGAAACCAAGCGAAAACGGAAAAACTCTCAGCCGAGGCACTGGAATCCTACAAGCGTACGCTGATGAACGCATCGGTTCGTATTCAGCCACTGTTGGGAACCAACCAGCTTACCGTAGGTGATATTATGAGCCTGAAGGAAGGGGATACGATCCCCCTGAACCAGCGAACCGACAAACCACTGAATGTTCGGGTAAACGGCGTAAAGAAAATGACGGCCTATCCCGGTCTCGTGCAGGGTCGCAAAGCGATTAAGATTTTTGAAATTATCGAAGAAATAAACGAACAAGAACTACTGTAACTATGGAAAACTGGAAAGAAGAGCTTCAGAATTATTTACCGGTCGTAGAGGAATTCTTAACCTCTGTGCTGCTTGAAGAGACGAACGTGGAAATTGTGTCATCCGAAGAGGTTAAACACAACAATGTATTAGAAAAAGGAGCCCCCACCGATATTTTCCTGTTTACACGCGACCAGGCCAACAATGCCGAATGTATTATTGTACTGGAAGAAGAGTGGTTTGGCCTGCTCTCCAGTATCATGCTGGGTGTTGAGGAGAAGAAAAACAATGATGTTACAAGGGATCTGTTGAAGAAATTCTCCTCGGAACTTTCGGAAACAATCATCAAAAAAATGGCAGGCAAAGGATTGTCGCCAGACCTGGAAGAGGTTGAGGTATACACCAGTGCACAGGCAGAAAAAGTTCTGGGCCATGGTGAGTACTTCTACGCACGAATGGAGATAGAGGGTGTGGCCGACGAAAACGTGCGTGCAGCCCTGTTCATCGGTAATCCTGAAAATGTGCTGGAAACTGAAGATGAAGAGCCGGAAGAGAATGCTGCCGAACAGGCTGAGGCAACTGAAGACACATCAGAGCGCATCACTCCGGAAGACGGCGACCCCGGGTTCAGCGCAACCGAAGCCGAAGAAATGGAAGATACCGGCAGTATGGAAGAGGTAATCTCGGGGCGCCATGTAGAGTTTGAAGATTTTGAAGAAGCTGCAGACGAAAACGGCATCAACGGGAATGGCCGCAGTATGGATCTGCTGAAAGATGTAGAGATGGATGTTTCGGTAGAGTTGGGTCGTATCGAACTGCCGCTTGGCAAAGTGCTTCAGCTCTCGAAAGGATCTGTTATTGAGCTGGAAAAGCTTGCAGGTGAACCGGTGGATATTTTAGTAAACGGCCAGTGTATTGCACAAGGGGAGGTTGTTGTGATTGATGAACACTTTGGTGTGCGAATTGCCAACCTGGTAACCACCCGGCAAAGAATTGCAAAACTGCAATAATGGATTTTAAAAAATTCCTCTCATCGGGCTCTTCCGATCCAAAAAAAATACTGACCGCAGTACTGGGTTTTGCAGCTGTTATGCTGGTGCTTTGGCTGCTGATTGTGTCGCGAATGGATTTTTCCACGTCGGGCAGCACGGCATCAGTTGAAGACCGCCAGCGTGCCGACAGCCTCCGGTCGGCCATCACGCAGAATGATGGTCAGCCGCAGCGCATGCGGGAAGATGCAGATGAAGAAGCACCCAACATTTTCTTTAACGCCTTCACCACGTTCCTGGTTCTTCTGACACTGCTGGGACTGGTTTGGTTTTGGTCGCGCAGTAAAGGTGGCGAAACGGGCGGCAACAAAATGACAGGCATGTTTGAAGAACTGGGCGGGCAGGCTCTCGGTCAGGGTGCCCGTTTGAAAGTTGTGGAAGTAAATGAAGAGATTTGGGTGATGGGTGTGACTGAAAATAACGTAAATCTTCTCCATCGCTACAGCCGGGAGGAGTGGAAAGTGAAAGCCGATGAAGCACCCCAGTCGGAAAGCAGTTTTTATAAGCTGTTCAACCGGGAGAAGCAGTCGTAATGAAACAAAGTTCGCTTAAATTCATAAAACGATTTCTCATGCTGGGAGTGCTGCTGCTCGCAGCTCCGCTGACAGCCGTTGCAGGTTCGCTGCCAGGCACCATTCCGGTAATTGCGCAGGCACTGCCGCAGATTGATCTTTCCATCGGAGGAGAAGCTGAAGATTTTTCCCTGGCTATCCAGGCCCTGATTCTCATCACCATTCTTTCATTTGGGCCTGCCTTTATCACAATGATGACCAGTTTCACACGAATCATCGTGGTCTTCTTTTTCCTGAGAATGGGGCTTGGCACACAGCAATCTCCGCCAAACCAGGTGCTGATTGGCCTTGCGATCTTTCTGACGATTTTTATTATGATGCCAACTTTTGATGAGGTGAACGAGCAGGCGATACAGCCTTACATTAATGAAGAGATGACCCAGGCGGAGGCGCTCACGGCCGCCGCTACACCCCTGAAAGAGTTTATGGTTGCGCAAACACGCGACCAGGATCTTCTTTTCTTTATGGATATGGTTGAAATTGAAACGGTGAACAGTGTAGAAGATATCCCGCTCTATGTGGTGGTGCCTTCTTACGTGATGAGCGAACTTCGCATAGCTTTCCAGATTGGATTTATGATTTACCTGCCGTTTATGGTGATTGACCTTGTGGTAGCTTCTATTCTGCTGTCGATGGGGATTATCTTTCTGCCGCCGGTGCTGGTGTCTTTGCCGTTTAAAATCCTGGTATTTGTACTAACCGACGGCTGGTATTTACTGGTGCAGTCTCTGGTGAGAAGTTTTAATTAATTGAATAATCTGACAGACTTATGAATATTGATACCGGAATTTACTGGCTTCAGGAGATGCTCACCGCAATTGTGGTTCTGTCGGCCCCTGTCCTTGTGGGTGCGCTGATTGTGGGACTGAGCATTGCCATTTTTCAGGCAGCCACATCTATACAGGAAATGACACTGAGCTACATACCTAAAATGGTTATTGTGGTAATCATCCTGTTCTTCACATTTGGCTTTATGTTGCAATTTGCGATCGATTTCACCCAGCGCATTTTTGAATTTGTGCCCCAGATAGCGAATTAAACAGATGCATTAACTGGTGAAAGAGAGGAGTGGCAATCGGTATAAGGTAGGCCGGTAAATGGGTAATGTCAGCGGCAAAGGGTCTGTGTTACATGGGTAATTGAGTATAGAATAATGAAGAAATAAAACCGGAAATACCTGTAATTCGATTCAGTAGTGCATCATAAATGGAAATCTTTTCAATCGACTACATACTCGCTACCTTTTTGATTTTTGTACGGGTGAGCAGCCTGATGCTCAGCGCTCCTTTTTTCAGCTCGGCAGCATTTCCGGGGCAGGTAAAGATATTTTTTGCCCTGATTACCAGTATTCTTCTCTACCCGGTTATACCGGCGCAGAACATTGCCATTGATACAGAGTCCGGCACGCTGTTTATCCTTACGGCAATTCTGACGGAGGTACTGGTGGGGGTAGCCCTGGGTATGGTCGGGCAGATCGTTTTTGCCGGGCTTGAGCTTGCGGGCCGGCTGATCAGTCTTAAAATTGCCCTTGGGTTTGCCAGCGTGGTAGACACCATGACCCAGCAACAGAGCACTATTGTCAGTAACCTTTTTAATATGCTGGCGGTGCTTGTGTTTCTCTCAATAGGCGGCGAAAAGCTTTACCTTAGTGCTCTCATGCAGAGCTTTCAACTTGTGCCGCTTCAGCAGGCAGAACTCCAGCTTGCTGGCCCCTATATGCTCGAAATTGCCACCTATCTGTTTGTGATTGGTGTGCAGATTACGGCCCCGTTCATGATCGTGCTGTTTTTGGTTGATCTGTCTCTGGCTATTTTTGCGAGGATTATGCCCCAGGCAAATATTATGTTTATTGCCCTGCCGATTAAACTCGGGGTAGGCTTTATCCTGCTCTATCTTGTAGCTCCCTATCTGCCGGTTGCATTTGAAATGATGATGAACCGTATGTTTGATTTTATCGAGCAGTTTGTAGGACTGATCATGCCGGAGTCGTAGCGGTATTTTTACTCATGCCAGTAACAGATTTTAAAAAAGCACTGTTTTTAGTTTAAAATCGACGATTTCAGTTTTGTGTACACGTGATTTATCGCTCCTCAAAACCCACCTGGTTTCGCGCCTGTGCGAAACAAAATACCCCGGCAGGAGCATCATGTTCATAGACGCGAGGCTGCAGAAAAAGAGCGAGGTATTGCAGAAAAGTTATCCATTTCGTCATCCCGGACCCTGATCCGGGATCTCCTAACCATATCAACGAATAAGGATCCCTTCCCGAATGCTTTTGGATGCGGGATGACGCTCTTTTTGGACAGCCCCACTCCCCAGAGCCAAACGAGGCGCCGATCCTTCGGCAGAGAGATTCTATCCGGTCATTTCTCAAATGATGTTGCCCCGACTTTTGGGCGAAATTAGCAGCTTCCGACACCTTTCCCGCAAAAGCAACGATTAGTCCAACTCGGTAGCGATACGACGATTGATTTGCAAAATCATTCCGCCGGAGTACTTTTCTCTGAAATCGTGTTATCTTATATCCGTTAATCACTCAACTTAATTCTTCTATCGCTTGAGTTTACCCGATTCGTTTATTCAAACTCTGTTAAATTATCACAAAGACGCCTCTGCCTGTCCGCCGCCGGACCGGATTATTCGGTTTTTCAACGATTTGCTTGGAGTTATTTTCCCGGAATTTTCTGAGAATCGGTATTCTGACACGTCCGCCATTAATCAACGGCTGACAGAGCTTAAACAGGAACTCAGGGATATCCTTAACCAGCACGTTGAGTGCGTGCAAAGCACCGATAAGATTATCGAAGACATGGTGTTCGACGAACTGCCGACTCTGCACAGGCTGCTCCATCAGGATGTTGAGGCTATGTATTTGGGCGATCCTGCCGCCAAAACAAAAGCGGAGGTTATCCGAACCTATCCTGGGTTCTATGCTCTTGCAGCGCATCGGATTGCTCGCTGCCTGTTAACCAATGGTGTTAACCTGATCCCAAGAATTATCTCGGAACATGCGCATCGTCAGACTGGTATTGATATTCATCCCGGCGCGGAGATAGGGGATCATTTTTGTATTGACCACGGCACGGGGATTGTTATTGGTGAAACCACAGTCATTGGAAGCCATGTAAAAATATACCAGGGTGTAACACTTGGCGGGCTCAGCGTAAAGAAAGAAGACGCCCTCAAAAAACGACATCCTACCATAGAAGATCACGTGGTAATCTATGCAAATGCATCAATCCTCGGCGGAGAAACGGTTATTGGTAAAGGAAGTATAATCGGCGGCAATGTGTGGCTGACAAAGAGCGTACCTGAGAATTCAAAGATATACTACCAGGCCAAAATGACAAATGCCGATGGAGAAACGGATACCATTACGTTTAGGCCTTGATTTTAATAGGCGGGTAGCGTGACTTCGTTTTGAGAACTTATTACCCTCAAGAATTCCTGCAGATCCTTATTTAGGTACGTTTTCTTTGGAACATAGTTTTCTAACAGCCTCTCAAAGGGGGCAATGGAGGATGATTTTCCATGGGGCAAAACCAAGATGTAGATAAATATAAACTCTGAAAGTCATCCCCGCTCTCGCTCCGCTCGCTTCCCCCTTCTTTCGTCAAGTTGATGATTTCTCGTTATATTGAAAAGACTTTTTTAAACGTATAAGGGATTCCTACGGGGAAAGGGGGACTAATTCATTAATCGAACACTCGATATTAAAAGCAATAAAAATTTCATCTATGAAACTCGAAGAACTCATCGGCGACACGCCATTAATCAAACTGGAACGCATTCCTGAGAATCCGAACGTAGCCATCTTCTGTAAGCTGGAAGGGCAAAATCCGGGCGGTAGCGTGAAAGACCGTGCGGCACTGGGGATGATCAATGGAGCCCTCGACCGAAGAGAGATCAAACCGGGTGACAAACTGGTGGAAGCTACCAGCGGGAACACCGGCATTGCCCTGGCAATGATTGCTGCGGTGAAAGGATTACATATGACCTTAATTATGCCTGAAAGCGCGACGGAAGAGCGAAAACTATCGATGAGGTCATTTGGTGCTGAACTCATCCTCACACCCGCAGATAAGACAATTGAGTACTCCCGCACACTTGCTCAGGAAATGGCGAATGAAGAGGGCTACCACATGCTGAACCAGTTTGGCAACGACGATAATTTCAAAATGCATGAACGCACGACCGGACCTGAAATCTGGCGAGATACCAATGGCAGTGTCACGCATTTTGTATCTTCCATGGGTACAACCGGTACGATCATGGGCGTATCACGCTACCTGAAAAGACAAAACCCCGATATACAGATCGTTGGCACTCAACCTACCGAAGGCTCTTCCATTCCGGGTATTCGACGCTGGTCAGCCGAATTTCTGCCCGCAATTTTTGAAGCAGACCGGGTCGATCGTACGATTGATGTCAGTGAAGAAGAGGCTACGGCTATGACACGCCGATTGGCAAAAGAGGAAGGAATAAGCGGAGGTATGAGCAGTGGTGGCGCTTTAACAGCTGCGCTCAAACTGGCCGCGGAGCTGAATGAAGGCGTGATCGTATGCATCACCTGCGACCGGGGCGACCGGTATTTAAGCTCCGGACTGTTTGGGTGATGGATAATATGTGATAGATGACGGCAGCATTATTCAGAACCCATTGAAGTCATGATGCTGTCCAAAAAGGTCGTCATCCCGCACTTTCCCGAGGAGATCCGTGTAGGGGATGCGGGATCTCCCATCTTACAAATAGGCAGGAAATGCCGGATCGGGGGGCATGACGTTATTAATAGATATATTCCTTATATGCTCGCCTTTTTGAACAACCTCATCTACCATTCTTGCTCGAAAAAAATACCGCCGGCAGCCACAGTTGTCGCCTTGCATAAATGGGAGAACGCGGGTCAGCGACACCGCGCTACTTACTCATTCCGGACCGCATCAGCCGGCTCAACTCTTGCAGCACGCACCGAAGGATACCAGCTTGCCGCCAGGCAGAGAAACATAGTAGCTCCTACAACCAATACGATATCCCAGGGATTAATTGCAATTGGGTATGAACTGATGATAAATGCTGAGGATAGTTTAACCAGGCCAAAATGGTCCTGTGCAAGCGCAAGACCCAGCCCAAGAGTTCCCCCAATTCCGCAGCCAATCAGCCCAATCATCAGGCCCTGTGTACGAAAGATCTTTTTAATTCCGGAGCGGCTCATTCCCATAGACCTGAGAATACCAATATCCTTTCGTTTTTGAAGAACAATCATAGTTAGGGAACCGACAATATTCAGAGCCGCCACAAAAATGATCAGCATCAGAATAATGTAGGAGCCCCACTTTTCAAATGCCATTACATCGTAGAGGGGGCGCTGAAGATCATACCAGCTCAATACAACAAACTCTTCTCCAAGACGCTGCTGCAGATCCTCTTTCACGCGTTCAGCGTCATCCGTATCCTGTAGCTTAAGGTCGTATCCGGTCACCTGGTTTCGCATATTAAACAGGCGCTGGGCAGCTGCAATATCTATGTAGATTACATCTCCTTCCAGGATCTGCTGAATGGTATAGCTTCCCCGCACTTCAAACCGGCTTGATCTCGGAGCGGAGAATTGCGTTAGTGCGCGGCGCATTCCGGATGTACTCAACAAGGCCGCCTGCGTTTCCGGATCCGCATTAAACCGATTACTGAGTGCCTCGCTCAGCACCACGCCCGGCCGGCCATCCTGAACAGACAGATCAAAGACACCAGTGCGAACACTGTTTTCAAGCTCGTTCAGCCGAATGTATCCCCCCGGTTCTACACCTCGGGCCGTTACCACTTCGTTTTTTCCATCTTGGAATGCCAGCATCACCTTTCCTTCGATATACGGTGTAAGTTCAAGCACATCCGGATGCTCTCGAACCGGGTCCATCTGTTCCGGGTTGTAGTCCATTACGCGCCCATCGGCCATTTCAATGCGGATATCCGGGTCGAACGAAAGAAGAAAACCGCGAATCACCTCAAAAAACCCGTTAAACACAGATAAGATAACAATCAGCAGGGCTGTCCCAATTGTAATTCCCGCAATGCTAATTCCAGTGAGCACAGAAATCAGGGACACATGTTTTCTGGAAAAAAGATACCGGCCGGATATAAAACGGACAACATTCATTCTTTAATACTTGTATTTATCCACAGCTTTAGGTTCCTTTTCATGACATGGTGTTAAACGATAATAACCGCTGTGATATCAACCGACTAACAATCAAACCCTACAGATGTGAAACAGTCGACACTTAAAATCGAGGAAATTCAAGCCATATCCAACGGAACTCATGGAGACATTTTTTCTGTGCTTGGTTTCCACACTATTGAAGTGAAAGGGAAAGATAAACTGGTATACAGGGCTTTCAGGCCCGATGCCGAACATATTGAAATGCTTATTCCTACCCGTAAAGAACCTACGGAAATCCCGCGGGTGGAAGGTACCGAGCTTTTTGAATATGTATTTCCGCGCAGGAAAAACCGATGTGAGTATACACTGCGAATTACACCGCGGCAAGGCGAACCCTTCGAAATTGAAGACCCGTATCGATTTGGCACGCTGCTCTCAGAGTTTGACCTGCAGCTCTGGGGTGAGGGGAATCATCACCATGCATATAAATGGATGGGAGCGCACAAGAAAACGGTAGACGGAGTTGATGGTACTCATTTCGTTGTTGTGGCACCCAATGCCGACCGGGTAAGCGTGATCGGGCCGTTTAACAGCTGGGACGGCCGCACCCACAGTATGCGCAGTTACCCGGCACAGGGAATATGGGAAATCTTTATCCCCCATATTACGGACGGAGATCTCTACAAGTATGAAATTAAAACACCCTACAATGATGCCCCGTTAATTAAGGCAGATCCGTATGGATTTTACGCTGAGTTGAGACCCGGCACAGCATCCCGCGTTTTTGAAAGCCTTCATTCGTGGAAAGACGGCACGTGGATGAAAAAACGAACCAAAAAACAAGCTCCTGATCAGCCGATCTCTATTTATGAAATACATGCCGGCTCCTGGAAACGTCACACCGACCGTGATCCTGGATTCCTCTCCTATCGTGAACTGGCCGACGACCTGGTTCCCTACCTCAAAGATTTGGGTTTTACACATGTTGAACTCATGCCTATTGCAGAACATCCCTATGACCCATCCTGGGGCTACCAGATAACCGGATATTTTGCACCTACCAGCCGTTTTGGCGACCCGGACGACCTGCGATATTTTATTGAGCAGTGCCATAAAGAAGATATTGGCGTGTTTGTAGACTGGGTGCCTGCCCATTTCACAAAAGATGAACACGGGTTGCGCCGGTTCGACGGAACGGCCTTTTATGAGCACGAAGATCCGCGGGCTGGTGAACACAAAGACTGGGGAACGCACATTTTTAACTTTGGGCGTAACGAGGTAATGAACTTTCTTATCTCTAACGCCATCTACTGGCTCGAGGAATTTCATATTGACGGGCTCCGTGTGGATGCTGTGGCATCCATGCTCTACCTCGACTATTCACGGGAAGAAGGGGATTGGATTCCGAACCAATATGGAGGGCGTGAAAATCTTGAGGCTATACATTTTTTACGTCGGTTCAATGATCTTGTGCACGACTACTATCCCGGCGTGCTCACAATGGCAGAAGAGTCCACTTCCTGGCAGGGGGTATCACGGCCTACTTCATCCGGCGGGCTGGGTTTTGACCTGAAATGGAACATGGGATGGATGAATGACACCCTCGATTACATTGAAAAAGACCCGATCTACCGCCGATACCACCAGGATCAGCTTTCATTTTCAATGATCTACGCGTTTACAGAGCAGTTTCTGCTACCGCTTTCGCATGACGAAGTGGTGCACATGAAGCAATCTCTCATAAGTAAGATGCCCGGGGATGACTGGCAGAAATTTGCGAACCTGCGACTACTCTACACCTACATGTATGGCCATCCCGGAAAAAAACTTCTATTTATGGGAAATGAGTTTGCGCAGTGGAGCGAGTGGACCGAGGCCAACTCCATCGACTGGCACCTGCTGCAGTGGGAAAACCACCAGGGTGTACAGCGTATTATTAAAGATTTAAACCGACTTTATGCAGAGCAGCCGCCAATGTATCAGGTAGACTTTAACTGGGAAGGATTTGAGTGGATTGACATCAGTGATGCCGACAACAGCATGCTCTCTTTTGTGCGCAGGGGGAAAAACCCAAATGATTTTCTCGTTTTTATCTTGAATTTTACACCCTCTGTGCATAACTCGTATAAATTTGGAGTGCCAAAAGCCTGCAAATATTCAGTACTATTTAATAGTGATTCCGAGTACTACGGAGGCAGTAATACGGGCCCTGAAATTATCCAGGGAATAGAAGGCGCCTGGCACAGCCAGCCGGCACATATCAGTATACAAGTGCCGCCTCTTGCCGGAGTAATTCTTAAACCAGAATAAAATTAAAGAGTGTAGATTTACATGCGATTTCCACGATCAAGCGGTACGTTGGTCCATCCCTCATCATTTCCTTCTCCTTACGGAATGGGAGATTTAGGGCGCGAAGCATATTCATTTATCGATTTTTTAGAGGAAACCGGGCAAACGATCTGGCAGGTTCTCCCGCTTGGTCCTACCGGATATGGAAACTCCCCGTATGCCAGCTATTCGGCATTTGCGGGAAATCCCTACCTCATCAGTCCCGATCTGCTTAAAGAGCGCGGTTATCTTACGGATGCCGATCTGGATAGAGCAACCCTGCCCATATCAACCCGTGCAGATTATAGTGGCGCGTATGCAGTGAAAGATGAACTTTTTAAAAAGGCCTACAACAATTTTAAAGCCACCCGAAGTGATAAAGAGGAAAAAGAACTGGCCGCATTTAAAAAACAGAACAGCTACTGGCTTGATGATTACACACTCTTTAGTGCATGCTCACTCTCTAATGACCGAATGCCATGGAACCGGTGGGCTAAAAAACTGGCTCAAAGAAAACCGGCTGCGTTAAAAGAAGCCCGTAAAACATTTCGTGATGAAATAGGCTATCAAACCTGGCTCCAGTTCGAGTTTTTCAGGCAATGGTATCGCCTGAAAGAATATGCTAACTCGAAATCCATCCGGGTTGTCGGCGATATACCGATATTTGTGGATCACAACAGCGCCGATGTATGGAGTAATCCCGGATTTTTTTCTGTGGATAAACAGGGCAATCGTAAACTTATAGCCGGCGTGCCACCCGATTATTTCAGTGAAACCGGCCAGCTTTGGGGCAACCCGCTCTACGACTGGAAAGCCCTTGAGAAAGACGATTTTTCATGGTGGGTGGAACGGTTCAGGCAGATGTTCGACCTGTTTGACGCTATTCGTGTTGATCATTTCCGTGGCTTTGATGAATACTGGGAAGTGGATGCATCCGAAGAGACTGCCATTAACGGCACATGGGTTGCCGCACCGGGAGAGAAACTCTTCAATGTGATAAAGAAAGAGCTGGGCAGTTTGCCCGTGATTGCTGAAGACCTTGGGCTGATGACCCCCGGTGTTGAAGAACTGCGGGACACTTTCAACTTTCCCGGGATGAAAATTTTGCAATTTGCATTCGATTCCGATTCAGGCAACGCTTTTTTACCGCATAACTACAGTCAAAATTGCGTAACCTACACCGGCACACACGATAACGACACAACAATTGGGTGGTACAATTCCGCCCCCGATGTTCAACAGCATCGTGCAAGAGAATATACCCGGAGTGACGGGAGCGAGATTCAGTGGGAACTTATCCGGCTTGGTATGCTGTCGGTTGCCGACCAGGCTATCTTTCCTCTACAGGACTTTATGAATCTCGATTCATCACATCGAATGAACACACCTGGTACTGTTGGAGGAAACTGGATGTGGCGCTATACGCCGGAAATGCTCGAGCATGTTGATTCAAATCGCATAAAAAAACTTGTAGAAATGAGTAACCGTATGCCCGGAAACAGCTCTTGATACATAAAACGTACCAATTTAATAGCAAGATCTTATAATTTTTTACACTCAATATCCGGTTTTCAGGTCCGTTCGGGCGGTATTCACTCTAAATAGAGCCCTGAATGAGCGAAAGAATCCATCAACTTAAGATCCATACTTTTATTCAAAAGCGTGGTTTTGTATCTTAGGAAATTAGATCTAATTATAAAAATTTGAATGTCATTTCATCTAAGCAATCTTCCACAACGCTCGCAAAAACCTCGAAACACCGGAATTACCCTTGCAATTGATACCGGGTACAGTGTTCGTCAAACTGAAGATTTTTGTGATGTAGCCTCACATCACGTTGATATAGTTAAACTTGGATGGGGCACGTCGTATGTTACGGCCAACTTAAAAGACAAGCTTGAGGTATACCGAAGCTACAATATCCCCGTATATTTTGGCGGAACCCTATTTGAAGCCTATGTCCTGCGGGATGAATTGGACAATTACCTTAACTTCCTGGACAGGTATGATATTAACCACCTGGAAGTGTCTAACGGCACGATCCGTCTTTCGGAGCATAAAAAGCTGGACATCATCGAACGACTGAGTAACGATTTTAACGTTCTCTCAGAAGTTGGCAGTAAAAACCCGGATGATATCATGCCGCCTTATAAATGGGTGAAAATTATTGAAAATGAGCTTGAAGCCGGCTCCTGGAAAGTTATTTGCGAAGCCAGGGAAAGTGGTACCGTTGGCGTTTTCAGGCCCAACGGTGAAGTTCGTTCCGGGCTTATTGAAGAAATTACAGATCAGATTTCGCAGGATCAGCTTATATTTGAAGCTCCGCAAAAAGATCAGCAAATCTGGTTTATTAAAAAATTTGGTTCAAATGTAAATCTCGGCAATATCAGGCCAAGTGAAGTGATTTCAGTTGAAACCCTGCGGCTTGGTTTGCGGGGTGATACACTTCTCGATTTTTATTCGTTAGATACACCTGACCAGCATCACCTGTTCAGGGATGATCAATCGGACCGTTCACAGGAGAACCTCTAACCAACCGAAAGAATCCACTATGAAAATATTATACGCTGCCACCGAAATCGCACCGTTTGCCCGAATGACATACACCGCAGACCTGTTGCGTTTTTTACCGGCATCACTACAGGATAAAGGGTTTGAGATTCGTATTCTTCTGCCAAAATTCGGCTCTATTAACGACCGCCGAAATCGATTGCACGAGGTTATCCGCCTTTCCGGAATTGAAGTTGAGGTGGGGGGTGAAATTGATACTATGAAGATTAAAGTAGCCAGCATCCCTAATGCCAAACTGCAGGTCTACTTCCTGGACAATGATAAATATTTCAAGAGAAAAGCGATGTTTAACGATCCCAAAACAGGGGATTTTTATGACGATAATGATGAACGACTGGCGTTTTACAATAAAGGAGTGCTGGAAACTGTTATTAGTCTCGGATGGGAACCGGACATTATTCATTGCCACGACTGGCCCGCTGGCTTGATACCGCTTCTTGTAAAGACAAAATATAAAGACGAGAAAATTTTTAAAGACACACAAGTTGTTTATAACCTGCATCATCCCGAAAACAAGGGGCTGTTTGACAATACGCGCATTCTTGACCTTTTAGGGCTGCCGGACTCAGTGGATGTGGATAGTCTCACCGAAAACGATTCGGTAAATTTATTAAGGATGGGACTCAAACACAGCGACCACGTGGTAACCGGTAACCACCTGAAGGATCAATTTGATGATCTGTTTAAAGAACTAAATATAAATCCTACAAAAATTCAGGGTTCGCCCGAAGATGTATCAAACAAATTTTCAGAGTATTACCGGTCAATCACCGGAAAAGAGGAGTAAGATTTCAAGATCCTCATCATTCACCTCCTCTATCAGCACAACACAACACAATCCGGTTTCCATGTTTAAAGGCAGTAGGTCGCTGATCACTGCCTTTATGGTTCTGGTACTGTTTTCATTTCTTGTTTCCTGCGAAAGTGATGGTGTGGTTGGGGAAGAGCTTTCGCCCGACGGGGAACAGGTAGAAACGAATACCTACCCCGTAACTAATATCGAAGAGGTTTCCGATAACGGATTTTCAGGTTCTCTGAACAACTCTGCAATGGGTATTGTGCAAGATCCGGTTTACGGCACAATTACATCATCAACCCTGATGAAACCCTCCATATCCAAGCAAAACAGTGGAATTGATGTTTTTCCTGCAGATTATTCGCTAAAAATGATGCTTCAATTGAACTCTCAAAAATATGGGAATGAAGCTTCTGCATCATCCTACAAAATTTATGAAATTAATCAGCGATGGCGGGGGAACGAAATCCGCTATAATAATCCGGTGTCTGTTGATCGGTCTGTTGAGGTTGGATCATTCCAGGTTACGGACGAGGATTCTGTTGAAGTATCGCTTAACCAGCCTTTTGTTGACCGGTACCGTGAATTTTTTAATGATACTACTGCACAGCGCGACTCGCTCTACCGATTCGAATTCCCCGGCCTTGCTATTGTACCTGAGGACGGGAACGAGAAAATTGATTTTGTGCGACACAGGTTTGCTACCGATGACACAACTGAAACTGCGGTAAGCCGATTCTTTGTAGAAAATGAACAGGATTCATTGATCGCCAACCTGTCTGCTATAGACTGGGGAAGCTCTATGGAACGTTCCGATGTTCCGGAAACGGATGAGGGCCTGGTTCTCCATAACACAATGGAGCAGATACTTAAGATTGAATTTGATCTTGACCCAAAAGACTTTGAAGGGGTTGAAATTGTGAACGCTCAGCTTATTTTAAACCCGGATCCCGGTCCAGATGCCGTTACACCCTCGGGTTTTGTTCGGCCTGAAAATAATTTGATACGCGGCCATGCGTTTCCGAGTGAGCCGCTCTCCCTGCACTCGGAAATTTTTTCTCAGCAGGCCAGTGTTGGAACCAATCTGAATGAAGATGAAGAAGTTTACAGTTTAAACGTCACACAATTTATTATCGATCAGCTGTATGGCAGCAACGAATTAACACCGCTATATTTTACGAACCAGCAAAATAACGGCTTGTACGTATCTACGAAACTTTTTGGGAATGAAGCGGCGGAAAATGTCCGACCGCGCCTGATCATCACCACTTTAAATCCCGACAATTAATATGTTTGCACGATTATTCGGCATTTTGACAGCTCTCACACTGCTTCCGGCGATTGCTTACTCGCAATCATTAGAGCAGGACCTTTCAAGGGCAGGGTCAATCTACTCCGGTATTGGTTTTGGCATGCCGGTGCAGCAAAATTCATCCCACACAAATGGAATGGGGCTTTCAGGAGTTTCAACAAGCTCGCCTTTTGCACCTAACATTGCCAACCCCGCGCTTTGGTCACGATCGGAACTCACACAGGCCCAGGTAACCCTTGGGCTTACAAGTTTCAGTGCTTCGGATAACTTCTCCTCTGCTGAAAACTCTCAGTTTACGTTTGAAAATTTCCAGTTTGTGTTTCCTTTGTTGCGTAATCAACTCGGTGTGTCCATTGCTTTTTCACCGGCTACCCGATCAGATTTTTCCCGCCTGAATCGCGGCACATTGAATAACCCAGACTTCAGTGATCCTATAGATTATGTGTCTACTGTAATTGGAGCCGGGGGCATCAACAGGTTTGAGCTTGGTCTGGGCTACAGGCTCAATCAAAACTTTAGTGTGGGATACGCCGCATCTGCCCATTTGAGCACGCTAAGCCGTGAGGTAACCACAACATTTTCCGAATCCAGTTTTCAGCGCAATAACCAGCCTTTAGTTGTAGATGAGGATATTACAGGCGCCGGTTTTGGTAACCGCTTTGGGTTTTATGCACAGGCGGATGATGCCCTCAAAAACAGAGACAGAATAGCACTTTCTGCAGCGGTGACCCTTCCCGTTTCTATCAATACCGACCGGTCTTTTGAAACATTTCGTGTTATTGAAGGAATCAACGAACGAATATCACTCTCCTCTGATCCATCTGCAACTGAAGGCTCAATCAAGTTGCCATTGGAATTTAACAGCGGGGTTACGTATTATTTAAATCCCTATCACAGTATCTCGGCTGAATATCTCTTTCAGAATTGGAATGAATCAGAATTCAGCTATAATCCTACTGAACAGGGATATTATACGGATAGAACCAAAGTTGGCGTTGGGTATCAGTATCAACCCTTTTTAAATCAGGAATCCAGAGGATTCTTTTCTAATTTCAGATACAGCCTTGGCGCTTCTTATGACGACGGATATCTGACTATTTCTGACCAGGAAATTGAAACAGTTATGATGCATGCCGGCCTTACAATTCCGTCACAACGGAACCGGTCATCTATAGACATCAGTTTTAATTACGGAGTTCGGGGAACAGAATCCAGTAATCTGGTTAAAGAAAGTATATGGGGGGTTAAACTCTCTCTTAATCTTGCTGAATTTATGTTTCTGCAACAAAGATTTCAGTAAAACTATTGTATATGTAACAGAACCAATACCACAGACCTATGAAAAGATACATCGCAGTTCTACTCCTTACGGTTGGTTTATCAACCACAGCGCTCGCCCAAAGTGAGCCTCCTTATGGAATGAGTGAAATCGCGGCTTACTCCATTTTTTACGACAACTACACACAGGGAGATTATGAAATGGCCCTGCAGTTTGGCCGTTGGATGCTCGAGAAAAAGCCCCGGCAGATTGAAGGCTTTGGGCGATTCAGCCTGCCGACGCAGTACAATCGAATGCGACGAATCTATCGTGATATTGCAGAAGAGCAAAGTGACCCTTCCCTGAAAGAAGCTTATCTCGATTCAGCTTTATATGTGTTCCAGGATGCACTGGATACATTTGACGAAGATGAGATTGACCAATTTGAATGGAAGTTCAATATGGCGCAGTTCTACCAGCGACACTCCGATAATTTAGATGGGGGTATGGACCAGGCGTATGCACTCTATGAAGAACTGTTTGAGACAGATCCGGGCAGGTTATCAGAGGCGGCAGATGGGTATTACTCCAGGATTTTGTTACAAAAATATGTTGATGACGGAGAGCGGCAGAAAGCACTTGATATGATCGATATTATCGAACCGCTTGCAGGACCGGATCTTAAAGAAGCAATTAGTGATGCTCGTGATGAAATTTTCTCCGATCCGGAAGAACGAATTGAATTTTTAGAAGGCCAGCTGGCGGATGATCCTGAAAACGAAGAGCTGCTTAACGAACTCGCAACCCTCTATGAAAGCCAGGGGGATCGCGATAAAGCCATTGAGCTTGCTGAGCAGCTGTATGAGGTGAATTCTAATTTTGCCAATACCCGAAAACTTGCGGATTATGCAAAAGCAAACGCCGAATATGAGAAAGCGAACCGCTTTTTAAAAGAAGCGTCTGAGCAAACAGATGACAATGTGATGAAAAGAAACATCACCCTGGAAATAGCTGAAACGTATCAAAATCTGGATGAACTGCAATCTGCACGGCAGTATGCACGACAGGCCATGGACCTCGATCCTTCATGGGGTGAACCCTACCTCAGAATGGCATCTATTTATGCAAGAGCTATATCGCTTTGCACCCGCGACCGGCGCATTGACCGGGACGATCGCAGAGTGTACTGGCTGGTACTCGACTACCTTGACCAGGCTCGTGAAGCAGATTCGTCTGTAGCAAGCGATGTTCAGCGTCAATATAACTCATACGAGCCTGTACTGCCTTCACAGGAAGACAAGTTCTTCCGGGGCTGGGAAACAGGTGATGAAATTGCTATTGACGGATCACGCCATGAGTGCTACTCCTGGATTAATGAAACAACAACCGTACGATAATTTTTCATTCTCTCTGATTCCTTTCTATATTATAAGTGAAGCGGTAAAAAGATAAGCCGCTTTACTTTTCTTCAACGGCTTCTCACTTCTTTTTTAATAAAAATCCACTCATTTATTAGGGTAGGATTTCCCGAAGCACCAAATTTTTCTAACATCAAACTCACTGTATGGCACGTTCAAAAAAAGGTAAAGGACGGAACCACAAAAAAAATAAAAAAGGGAATAACGGAAACGTATTTATTCCAAAGTTTCATACGAATCAAAAAACACGTATTGGCGGCCGTTACAGCGGCATTTTGGAAATCAATCAAAAAGGTTACGGATTTATCCGTAAACTTGATTTTGAATTTTCCGACAGCAAAAGTGACCCGTTCATGAAACCTGATGAAGTTCGCCATCACGACCTGAGATCCGGGCTTATTCTGGAAGGAGAGTTCGAGGAAGACCAGAGCGGAAACCGGCACGTTCACTCTATTGAAAAAGTGAACGGCAATCCTGCAGAATTCTGGCAAAAAATAAATCGCTTTGAGCTGCAAACCCCCATCATGCCTAACCAGCAAATTAAACTGGGGCATAACCCCGACGATCACGAACTTCGGGTGATGGATCTTGTTGCACCTGTGGGCCGCGGACAACGCGCCCTGATTGTTTCACCTCCCCGTACAGGAAAAACCGTACTGCTGAAGAAAATTGCCAGGAGTATCACGGAAAACTATCCCGACATCAGCACTGCTATCCTGCTTGTGGATGAACGCCCTGAGGAAGTTACCGATTTTATACGAAGCACTCAGGCTGAGGTATTTGCTTCCTCCAATGATAAGCCCACAGAAAGCCACGTGCGCATTTCAGAAATGGCTCTTGGCTATGTGAAACGAAAAGCCGAATGCGGCCAGGATGCCGTGCTGCTAATCGATTCACTTACCCGTCTCGGGCGCGCGTATAATGCAGCACAAACCAACAGCGGACGCACACTTTCCGGCGGCTTGGATATTCGCGCACTTGAGATTCCGAAAAAGATCTTCGGGTCGGCAAGGAAAATTGAAGGTGGAGGATCATTAACCATTATCGCCACCTGTCTTGTAGAAACCAATTCCCGCATGGACGACCTGATCTTCGAAGAATTTAAGGGAACCGGTAACCTCGAAATTGTGCTCGACAGGGAACTTGCCAATTCCAGAATTTACCCGGCTATCAATATTGCCGCCTCAGGAACGCGAAATGAAGATAAGTTTATTACCGATTCACTTGAAGAACGAAATATGGTGAGAAGGTTTTTGCTCAAAAAGTCTCCAAAAGAGTCAATGCAGATGCTGCTGAAAGTGATTGAACGAACTGAAAGCAATGAGGAACTCTTTGCCCAGCTTGCGGCTACAACGTA
>JAWLEH010000130.1:0-8631 GCA_041686215.1 Balneolaceae bacterium
ACCATCCTGAATATGCTGACAAACCAACTGTATCAGTTATGTCCCGGAGACTGCCGTCATTGTTTTCAAAAAGTTTAAGCGAGCCCCATTCAGTGGCAAGCAGTAGATCCTGGCTGCCACTGCCTGTAAAATCAGCAAACAGTGCTGAGGTTACCAATCCAGAATCTTTTAGTGTCTGGCTATTGGTATTATCTAATACCCATTCTCCATCCCGAAACGAAAATATGCGGGAAGAAGCATCCCTGGGATATCCGCCGGGCAGAAAATGTCCGCCTACAAAAAGTTCAGGATGTCCGTCCCCCGAGATATCGGCAAACGCCACCGGTCCTGTGGCTGAGAGTTCTCCCGGAATTTCTCTGGATGAGATCACCTCTCCATCTGAAATTGTATAAACATATGCAGAGGGTGCATTGGGATTTCCCTGTTCATAGTTTGCGCTGCCAATGGCGAGCATCAGGCCTTCATCAGTTTTCCAGGCCGCAACGGAAACCTGGTCTCCGGTAGCAGGCCGGCTCAGGCTTCCGGGATCGGTTTTGGAAAACGATCCGTTTCCATTATTCATAAAGACTCCGGCTGAACTTCCTTTTCCGCCGGTGATCACAAGATCATCCAGTCCGTTATCATTGATGTCAACCCATGCAATTCCGGGACCTGTTCGGCTTAAGCTTTTTGGCAATAGCGGCTGAACACGCTGAAAATCGTCATAGTCAGATTCTTCATGAGTGTGACCTATTGATTCAGAAATATCCTTAAACAGGGGAGTGGAGATAGATTCATGACCCTGACCCGGTTCATCTCTGGCTAATTGGGCCGTTTTTTCCTGATTGATATCATAAATTCGGTTTGCTGACAGGTTGTTGAGAACAGTTTTACTTCCATCTCGCCATGTGACAGTGAGAGAATGATCATCGGAGTTTTCAGTGGCTGCAAACACGAGCTGTTTTCGGAAATCAGAAAGGTAGATTCCACCGGATGTGATCTCCTTTTTTTGTGGTTCGGGACCGCCTGTTAACTCAACGGATGCACCAATCCCTGCTGTGTTCGGTGGGGTGCCGCTCAACTGTACCACAATTCGGGGTGCTGATGTGAGGTTTTCATAAATCACGGCTTCATCATTAAACCGGTTGACGACAAGATCCGGAGTTCCGTCGTTATTCAGGTCACCGGCGGCCATTCCCATAGAGATGTCCTCTTCTTCAAATCCCCAGTCTCCACTCAGATCCGAGAAGGAGAGATCTCCGTTATTTTTAAAGGCTTTATTGGAGAGATTCAAAACGGGAAATTGCAAAAATTCACCGCGGTTTAACATTTCATCCCCCATTTCTTCATAACGGCGGGCGATCTCTTGCTGGGCATCCATATCCAGGTAATCACGATAGAAACCTGTTGCCACAAGAAGGTCTTCATGGCCATCAAGATCTACATCCATAAACAAGGTTGCCCATGACCACTCACTGGCTTCTAACCCGCTGAACCGGGCGATCTGAGCAAACGTAGTATCACCGCGGTTAAGGTAAAGTGAATTCCTGTTGTGATGAGTGCTGCCCTGGTAGCGGCCCATATAATCGGAGAACTGGCGCACTCTTCGTTCGTGAGTACCGCTGAGCATTTCGGTAACCATAATGTCGGGCAGGCCATCTTTATTCAGATCGGTCATATCCACTCCCATAGAGGAGTAACTCTGGTTTGTGATCGCTTCCTGACCCAGGGCATGAAAAATACCATCCCCCTGGTTGATCCACAGGCGATCCGGGCTCCAGAAATCGTTGGTTACATACAGATCGGGATTTCCGTCACCGGTAAGATCCCTGAATGCGGGTGTAAATCCCCAGTCTTCGAAAAGGCCCGAATCCCCGGCAATATTGACCGGAAAGTGTTGAAGTGGATCTGCCTGCTGAAAAGTTCCATCTCCGTTATTCAAAAAAAGTTGATCCTCAGCCCCTTTTTCTCGTCGTAGTTGCTCACCATCAACCTCTATGATTTCGTAATAATCCTCAAATTCACTTCGGATACGCATCTGTCCATTTTCGGTGACGGTAGTGTTTTCCATCGATAAATCTTCCGGGCCATATCGGTCCCGAACGGACTCCAGGCGATAGTTGGCGATATATAGATCCGGAAACCCATTTCCGTTGATATCGGCGGCAGCCATGGAATGTGATCCATTACTTTCACCCAGTCCGCTGTTTTCTTTCAGAGTGAACGTGCCATCACCGTTATTCAGATAGAGTGCGTTGGAACCGTCAAGAGAAGTAATTAATAAATCATTGTGGCCGTTGCCATTCACATCCAGCATTAATACACCCGTTGAACTTGTCTCACTATGGGCCACTCCGGCCTCATCTGTAATGTCCCTGAACTGTAAATTACCGAGATTTTCATAAAGTTTATTGGACCCTTCCAGGCTTGCAAAATAAATATCCGGCAGGCCATCTCCGGTTACATCACCAATAGCAACACCCGATCCATTTGCATAATGGCGGTTCTCACGAATCGTTTCATCTTCAACCTGGTTTGCAAATGAAATTCCACTGTCGGTACCCTCAATAAGCCTGAAACCTGTGTTATCAAAAAAACGTCCGGGCAACTCAGCCCACCGATAGCCATCTTGCTCGTTCCACCGCAGACCCGGATCAGGTGTGCAACCTGCAGTAATAAAAATCAAAAAGACAAAAAATGAGGAAAGGAATTTAGCGGATATCTTAAAATTCATGAACGATGTACGCATTAAATAAAAAATGGTGATTCTGAGTATTGAAAACATACTCAAAATCACCATTAGAATCAGTTTGTAAAGTTTAGAAAAACCGGCCGGATCTCCTTCACGGATAACCCGGCCCGGTTTAACAGCTCATTATCAGTAGTTCGGATTTTGTATCAGAGCCGTATTTCTGTTCATCTCATCCCGGTGTATTGGAAGGAGGTAGGTGGCCGGATTCCAGCTTCGGTTCCAAACCGGGCGAACCCCGATATTTGGATTACCGGGAGCCAGCTCAACCTCGGATGGTACATCGATTGAGGAGTCGATGACATATTCGTAGTCATACATACCACCATGCGGATCATCCGGATCATATTCATACTGCGCATGCAGGTAAATTCCATACGCATCTTTGTCTTCCGTTTCGGGTGCTATCATCCACCGTCTTACATCAAAGTAGCGGTGATCCTCAAACGCTAACTCAACCCGACGTTCATTTCGGTACCGTTCTATAAGATCATCCCCGGTATCATCAATATCAGGCATACCGGCCCGGTCACGAATCTGGTTGATGGCCCAACGGGCTTCTCCTTCATTGTTGAGATTAATTTGTGCCTCAGCATAGTTCAAGAGAACCTCTGCATACCGGAAAAAGTGCCACGGCACTTCCTGATCGTTATTCCAGTGTTCCACCTCAGGATCCATGAACTTATTCAATAAGTATCCGGTTCGCGACCCGTTCCAGTCTTCCACGGGACTTCTTCGGGAATCGAGTCCTGAACGTTCGTCAGGGCACTCATCTGATCCTGTACATTTCAAACTCAGGAATGTTTCTATTTGCCCGACAGGATCTGTAGAATTTGGCCCTTCGGGACGCGGCCGCCATTCGTACCCGTTGTACATAACGGTCGCTTCCATTCGGGGATCCCGGTTTTCGTAAGGATCTTCTGCATGATCGGGGTTCGACCAGTCGAACTGTTCTCCGTCAATGGTTTCGAAATCATCAACCAGAGCCTGTTGTGGCGTGCTGCCGCCCCACAGGAAGTAGCCGTTAGGCCCGGCCCATTGTCCCAGGGTAATAGGTGCCCAGGAGCCTTCATGTCCTTCACGCTCGAACTCTTCTAAATGTTGCATCGTAAGGATCCCTTCGGAACCGCCACCCTGCAACCAGATATCCTGGAAGTTCTGGCTTGGGTCGCCTCCCTGGTCGTACAGCGAGTAGGGGCCGTTGTCGATGATTTCGCTTGCTACATCCCGGGCTTGTTCCCAAAGTTGCTCCTGCATACCTGCCTCGGTATAGCCGATTAACTCGGGATTGCTGTAGCCGCTTGCCCATTGATCGGTATTGTGATAAAGATCACTTGCCGCGTAGGTTAGGAGCCGGCTTTGCAGTGCAAGTGCAGCACCTTTGCTGGCCCGTCCATCCTGGCGGGGAGCCCATTCAAGTCTGTCGGCAGCTTCCTGGGCATCTTCAAGAATGAAGTTTACCACATCTTCAAAAGAATCGCGCGGAAGTTCCATATCGGAATCCAGCTGAAATACCTCATCTACAATGGGCACTCCACCATGAAGCCGTAGAAGATCCATATACTTCATGGCCCGGAGGAAGTGTGCTTCACCAATAAGCTGTTCAGCCAGTTCCTGGTCTTCGAACAGCTCAGGATCGAAGTTCTCGAAAAACAGGTTTGTCTTTCGTACAGACCCGTAGAGGTGTTGCCACATATAGTTTCCGGATCCCGGAGGGCCTGTCCACCAGGAGTAACCCCAGGTGGTATCAAACAGACTCGATGGATTTATGATACCTTGTGCGGCATCGGCGTTTCCGATATGGGTAAATGCGGCTTCATCCGTATGAATGGCAAGCATTACTTCGTTAAAGCCGTGTGGTAAATCTGCGTAGATTCCATTTACAAATGCCTCTGTAAGGCCCGGATCACTCCAGACTGCGGCATCTGACGGCTGATCCAGCGGATCGAGGTCAAGCACTGAATCGCATGCCGTGTAGGTAAACAGCAGCACGACGACCAGCGTCAATGGTTTTAATGTTGATTTTATCATCTTCATAGTTTGCTTCTGTTTAAAATGTGATTGATAAACCTGCGCGCAGAGATCGTCTCTGTGGGTAGTATTGACCGGCACCGGAAGCGGCTTCAGGATCAAGATCCTCAAGTCCGGTAAAGGTTAGCAGGTTTAACCCTGTAATGCTGAGTTGAGCTCTGTTTAATCCCAGCTGGGCAATAAGCGAGGATGGCAACGAATAAGCTACTTCGAGAGATTTCAGACGTATATAATCTGTGTTTTCAAGGAAGTAGGTATTTTGGTTTGATGCCCAGTACTCATCACTACGGTTCCAGGTTCTCGGGTGTTCGTTTGTTGGGTTGTCTGGTGTCCAGCGGTTATCAGCAAAACTTTGCCGGAAATTTCCAATTTCACCCGACTCCGTCTGCGTATACACCGCGGCTCCGGCAGCACCCTGCCAGAACGTAGATATATCCCAATTTTTGTAGCTCGCAGCAATCTGAACACCACTGGTCCATTTTGGAAACACTGTTCTGTCATCTCTGATTCGGTCATCTCCGTCAATGTCGCCGTCTCCGTCAACATCTTCAAAAATCAGATCGCCGGGCTGTGCACCGTCCCAGCTTGCCGTATTTTCAATCTGGTCTTCATCCTGGAATACACCAACGGCTTTGTAATAGAGTTGTGTATTCATTGGTTTGCCTTCATTCTGCTGCCACTCGGGTATTCCCCCGGGTTCATCAAAAAAATCAATCTCGTTATCTGCATAGCTTAAAGTAAACGTTGTGTTGATGAAGAAATCATCTGAAAAGCCGTGCAGGTAATCGATGGTACCATCGAACCCGTAACTGCGTACTTCACCGATATTTTCATCAGGCAGGGAGAAACCAGCCATCAGTGGAATTGCGGCATTCCGCTGCCAGAGAATGTTTTCCCGGTTATAGTTGAAGTAATCGAACTCAACCTTCATCCGGTTATTCCAGAAGGTTGTGTTGATTCCGGCATTTAACTGATTGGCAACTTCCCACGTAATATCAGGATTGGGAATCCGTGCTTCCATCAGTGCGGTTTCTATGCTGCCGTCAAAGATATATCCGGGAACAAACGAGTAGGTACCCAGAAACTGATAGGGATCAACCTGGTCGTTACCGGTTTGTCCGTAGGAGGTTCGTACCGTGAAATCATCAAACCGATCTCCGGTTAAATTCTGGAACCAATCCTGGTTTGAAAGCCTGTAGCCAACGGACGCAGAAGGGAAGAACCCATAGCGGTCACCTTCAGGAAAGATGTAGGATCCGTCAAAACGCCCAACCAATTCAAACAGGTAGGTTTGTTCGTAATCATAGTTTACGCGGCTGAAAAAGTTTTGCCGTGCACCATGAAATGAGTTACCCCAGTTATCACGATTTTCGGATGCTCCAAGATCAAGCTGCGGGAATTCATCAGACAGAAATCCTTCGCGATATGCTCCAACATTTTGGCCGCTGAAAGTTTCACGCTCAGTTCCAAGCATAAAATCAAAGTTATGGCTTTCAATGCTTGTTTCGTAATTCCCTACGATATTAAGTGTGATATCCTGGCGGTTTTCACGCTGACGTGTGAGCTGTGGTGTTCCTGGACCACGCGGTCCGGGACTCAGTACAGGGTCTCCGTTATCGTCGCGGCTGCCGTCCCAGCTGTTCAAGATCCAGGGAGTTTCCCATAGTTCATTTTCGTTGAACCGGCGGTCGTAAGCAAAATTACCGCGGAAGGAGAGGCCCTCAACGTTCGGTATCTCAACGTTCATATAAACGTTGCTCTGCAAATACCAGTCATTAATATCATGGTGACCGGTTGCAGGTGTAGCCGAAACGACCGGGTTTGTACCATTTTCAATATCGGGACCGGGGCTGCCATCTGGCCATTGTGCTGGCTCATGCGGCTTACCACGCATCAGGAAACGGAATTGTGCGCCGGCTGACTGGGTAGGAAAATTTCTGTCCTCAAGCCTTCCGGATACATCCGCACCCATCTGTATATTATCTGTTATATCAATGTCCAGGTTACTTCTGAATTCACCCTGGTTATACCGGGTAGCACTGTCACGATAATAAGCATCTTCTGTGAGACCCCGCGCAGAAACCCGGTAGCGCACATTTTCCGTACCGCCGGAAACAGAGGCATTTGCCTCAGTTTCATAGGAAAAGTTTTTCAATCCCTCATCATACCAGTCTGTGTCATGATATTCCCAGGGATCCTGGTCTTCAATATTCCTGTAGCGGTCAATCTCTTCTTCCGACCGTCGTGGCGAATCACCCCGGTAGCGGTCAATCTCGTTCAGCATGGTCAGGTAGGTGGCTGCATCTGCCATATCCGGAATAACCGTTGGCTGGTTAAAGCCCTGTGTAGCATTGAATGTAAACTCCGGTGCTCCTGTACGCCCGCGTTTGGTTGTAATCAGAATCACTCCGTTTGCAGCGCGAGAACCATAAATGGCGGCGGAGGCATCCTTAAGCACACTCACATTTTCGATATCATTAGGATTTAGACGTTCAAGCCCGCCCTGACGCGCAGGAACTCCATCAATAACTACCAGAGGGTCATTATTTCCAAGAGTTGCATTCCCGCGAATCCGTATGGTTGACCCGTCTGAACCGGGCTCGCCGGATGTGTTCAGGCCCCCAAGACCGGAGACCCGGCCCGCAAGAGTATTAGATAGGTTAGAGGTAGGTACTGATTCGAGTGATGCACCATCAATCGAGCTAACGGAACCACTGATGGTTTCGCGTTCGCGAACGGCGCCATACCCGGTTACAACCACTTCCTCACCGGTTACCTGTTCTGTGCGCATTTCGACATCTATTTGGGTTCTTCCATCGATGTCAATTTCCTGTGCCTGGTACCCAATAAATGAGAACCGAAGCACGCCCTCTGCGTCGGGAACAGTAAGGGAATATTCACCATCGAGGTTAGTTGTAGTACCAATGTCGCTTCCAACAAACATGATGTTTACACTTGGCAAAGTTTCACCTGTGGAAGCATCGGTAACCGTACCGCTGATTTCCACATCCTGGCCTTGTGCATATATCATGCTGCCCATAAAGAGTATGCCCAGGCATGCCATCGTCAAACGATGCACTACCCGCGCAAACTGCTTGAAGGGTATATGTTTTAGTTGAGTGTATAATTGTTTCATAGATCTGATTCGGATTATGTTTGTATTGCCGAAGTAGGGATATTTTTAGAACCTTAGTGAAATAGGCTGCTGTGGGTTATTTCATATTAATCCAGAGAAGCGCTTACACAATGCGGTAAATAAAAACGAATCCCAGAATTGAAGTGTGTTAGTTATTTGTTCGTGATATCGCTAACATTTTTCGGTAAAAAAAACCAAATAATTTGTCAGCATTGAAGTTTTTTGAGTTAATTATAACCGTTTAGACCTCCTGTTAGATGATTTTGTGCTTTCATCAAGGCAAATGGCTTGAGAGCAATGTTTATAATTTAAACCAACGGTAAACTATTAATAACATTTCAAATTTCAAGAATTAATTTATGATAGCAGGAAAAGTTTCAAAACCATTTAATTATGATGGTTGAATGATTAAATATCCCAATAAAATTAATGATTTTACCTTCTTAAATATAGATGGAACCAGTAGTTGGCAAAATAAAATTATCCGTTGTGACGGGCTGTCAATTACAAGTTGTTTGATTCCCCGACCCCCTGGCAGGTAAACGATAGAAGTTTCTCAAAGGGGGGACACTCCAGAATAAACTCCATATCGATCAAAAAGAGACGGGATTCAAGTTGATACCTGAGTCTGTCCAAAAAGGGTATCAGTCTTGTATATCGCTTAAATAATTTAGGTTTACACTCCGGACTTACCCTATATCCATCCCTACTTTAATAGAGAAGGATGAGTCCACTC
>JAWLEH010000131.1:0-8628 GCA_041686215.1 Balneolaceae bacterium
CTGGCGGCCTTGGCGGTTAATCAATCGGAATGTGGATGTGGCAAGAGGAACCGCGGAGGGAGGTATATGGCACTGTACACTTTTAATCAGTCTGAAACTTAAATTCCTATTACTTTTGTTATATTGAGCAATTAAATCACTTGTCAGAGCCATGAATAACCTCGAAAACATAAAAACGAAAATAAAGCCGATCCTTAAAAAATACGGTATCAAAAAAGCCGGGATTTTTGGGTCTTCTGCAAGAGGCGAATCTGTGATAAATGATCTTGACCTACTTGTCAAAATCGACAAGAAAATCAGCTTGTTGAAGTTTATCGGTATTCAACAGGAATTGGAAGACACATTGGGAATGAAGGTTGATCTTGTTGAGTATGATGCCATCAAGCCTGCTTTGAAAGATGAAATCCTGAGGGATGAAGAACCGGTATTATGAGGAAAAGAAAATCTGACGTGTATCTTCAGGATATTCTGGAAAGTATTGGCCATATTCAGCGTTTCCTTGAGGGTATCTCAGAAGAAGAGTTTTATAAAAATGTAGAGAAACAGGATGCGATTCTTCGTAGGTTGGAAATTATCGGAGAAGCTGTAAAGCACTTGTCTGATGAAATTCGAGAAGCTCACCCAGATATCCCATGGCGTCAGATTGCTGGTATGAGAGATATCATCATACATGAATATTTTGGTGTTACCCTTGAAATGATTTGGATTGTAGCAACTGATGATATATTGGATCTCAAAACAAAAGTAGAAGAGATCATCGAATCTAACCAATAATCAGATTGGTCAGTAACCAATGGTTCGTGTAGACGTGTTTGGGGTTTTGGAAAATTGATTGCCTCGTCGCACAAACGCCAATCCATTGAATGATAAAGAGTTGGTAGTCTTTAGCGCTCCTGGCGGCCTTGGGGGTTATTCAATCGGAGTGTGGATATGGCAAGAGGAGCCGCGGAGTGTACATAACTATACATCACGGGGAGATTATAAAACTGAAACCCACGGCCGCCCGGCGCATGGAGAGGTCGTTTACAACCGTGCGGTTGCCCCATGTTTGAAACTGGTAGGATGAGTTGTCAATATTATACCCTGCGTGAAGAGTCACTGCAGCATTGCCGGAAAGTGTAAACTCCAGTCCGACCCCGGGATGCAGCATCAGTCCGCCTTCGTGACTGTCGAGCAGGATATCATCGGTGTGCTGAACCGAAAAATTATATCCCGCGCGGAGAAATATGACCGGGATGGTTGTGCCGGAGGTAACCCGGTAGTTCATATCAATAAATAGCGGAACGAGTGTGAGCGGTTCATTATAGGGGGTAAACCCAATACCAACACCTGCGGAAAAACTGGGGTTAAATGCATGGCCGTTCACCAACTGAATACGGGTTGTTGTAGCCGACTCAGAGGAAGACGGAAGCAGGTCGATCCCGGTTTTTATGAAATACCCCGAACGAAACGATTGATCCGTTTTCCCTTCCCCTGCCTGTTGTGCAAAAAGAGAAGAGAATCCGGCAGCAGGGAGCAGCAGAAGCAGGTTCAGAGCCGCCACTGCCGAGATGCAGAACAAAAGGTTAAATGTTTTCATCTTGCGTACCAAATACAGGAATGGTGCTCAGGTGAATCAAATCTTCGATATCGCTGTAATCGTACTGGATGATTCCGGTATCACCTGTTACCATCAGCACATTGTTAAACGGGATTACATCATAAGCTTCAATGTCCTCGATATGGCGCAAGAGCTGGATATTCAGCGGGTCGGTAGCATCCATAATTTTCAGGCCATGCTCACCTTCACTCACAAACAGGCGGCCGTCGTCAATGCCAAGTCCGTGCGGGCTGATCATATTATAGAAACCGGCTTTTTTCGGGTTACTCAGATCTGCCACATCCACTACCTCAAGCCTGTTCACACCCTGCGGACACCGTTCACTTTCGCGGAGAGTTACGTAGGCATAATCTCCCTCTACAACTACAGGATCACAAGCCGTAGCGTGCCAGTAAACGGACAGTTGCTGTGGCGCGGATGGATCACCCAGTTCGTAAATATACATGGCACTTTCTGATCCTATAAAAAGATTGTCGTTATAGGGAAAGATGGTTTCAATCGCCCAGCCAATACTGTTTTGATTAATTTTGTTAGTTGAACCGGATTGGATGCTAAACGTGATCAGATCGGTGTGATCCACGGCATAAAGATACCCGTTGTTGATAGCAAAACGTGCCAGTGATCCGCCCACACCGCCGCCATTTCCGCCGGATTCCGCTGCAAAACTGTTGGCACTGTCAAACGTCACTCCTCCGGTTGTGCGCCAGTTCCACTGAGGGTGCGAGCGGCAGTCATCCTCGCAAATCTCCTCCTTTTCAACCTTTTTCCAATCTACAACCAGCCCGTTGGACTGATCCACATTATGCGTGGTGAATCCCGGAGCAATATTTGCCGCCGTGTTGAAGACATCCTCAATGCGTTCGGTGAGTTCGGGATTCTGAAGGTCGCTGATATCAAATACCAGCAGGTCTTTCTGTGAATCTGCGTAGAGGTTTTCACCTTCCACTGCAATATCTTTGTTTGCCGGTATGTTGATGAAGCCAACGTTGGAGGGCGAAGCCGGATCGCGGTTGTCGATGATGTGAACACCCTTATTACGTTCATTCACAAAGAGATACCCGTCGTAGAAATAGATCTTACCAGGAACCTCAAGGTCACGGGGCTGCTGCAGTTCCACGGAATTCAAAAACTCCTGCTCACTCATATAAACCGGCTCAAATTCAGTCCAGGTGATGGTTTGTATCTGCTGATCTTCGCAGGCTGAAAAGAGAAAAGGAAGCAGGCAAAGTATAGAAACCAGCGCAAGCAGCCGGCTTTTCTGTAAGGAGTAGCGTGTGTTAGTCATAGCAAATATGGTTTTGTTACCGGGTTCACGAATAATACACAGCCGCGACTGGGAATACCTATAGCTAATTCATAAAATTTTGGATAAACCGTGATTGGGCCTGATGGTTATCGGGGTGAAAAGGTGAATCATTTCGCTCTCATGATTAAGAGAAATTGGAACAGATCAAAACATGATATTAACTGCAGATGTAGCTAAACCGGCCTTCATGGATTTAAAAGGGCATTATCAGCAGTCTGGCTTCTTGTTATGTAGCCGAATTTAATTGTCATAATTGGAGGCTATGATCTACATTTGATGGAAGCGCTGCCGGAAGAATCATGTACGTTGCCCGGCGGTTAATGGACAACCGGAGGATACTGCAATGAACCAAATTGAAAAACTGTTTGTAATCCTTAAACCCGTTTTAATTTGTCTATTCATCTTTGCGACATCATGTGACGGGGTTGAGGAACCTGAGTCAGATTTTGACGCTGCCCGCATCAACCAGCATATGGATGCCGAAGTGACGTTTGAGGAGCGATACCGCCCTCAGTATCATTACACGCCAAAAATAAATTGGATGAATGATCCGAACGGGCTGGTCTATTTCGAAGGTACCTACCACCTTTTTCACCAGTATAACCCGTTTGGAAATCGATGGGGCTATATGAGCTGGAACCATGCCACCAGCGAGGATTTGCTGCACTGGGAGCATCAGCCCGTAGCTATACACTATGGGAATGCAGATGATGAAGGCATTTTTTCGGGAAGCGCAGTGGTAGATCACAACAACAGCTCGGGGTTTGGGGATGGAACTACTCCTCCAATTGTGGCGATCTACACAAGTGCGTACGGCGGGGAGAACCCAAGTCAGTCGCAATCACTGGCCTTCAGCACCGATGGCGGAGAGACATTTCGAAAATATGAAGGCAATCCTGTATTGGAGTTTGATGACCCCGATTTTCGAGATCCTAACGTAAAGTGGCACGATGACCTTCAAAAATGGATCATGGTTGTAGCATTACCTGCACAGCATAAGGTGCAGTTTTATGCATCAGAGAATTTGATTAACTGGGAATACCTCAGTGATTTTGGTCCGGCCGGTGCAACAGGTGGTATCTGGGAATGCCCTGACCTGTTTCCAATTGCGGTTGATGGTGACCCTGACAACATTAAATGGGTGCTTCATGTGGATATGAATCCGGGCGCAATAGCAGGCGGATCAGGTTCTCAGTTTTTTGTGGGCAACTGGAATGGAAAAACCTTTACGGCTGATGAATCGGCCTCCGATGACGATGTGATATGGGGGGATTACGGTACCGATTATTATGCCGCAATATCGTGGAATAATATCCCGGAGGAAGATGGCCGTCGGATAATGCTGGGCTGGATGAGTAACTGGAATTACGCCAATGAAATACCAACCGATCCCTGGAGAAGCGCCATGGCAGTGCCGCGTACGGTTCACCTGGAAACGATCCGTGACAGTATCAAAGTGGTGCAACGGCCGATTGAAGAACTGCAACGCCTGCGTGACGAACGTGTAAACCTGGAAAACGTGTCCGTAACGGAGGGCAGTCATTCACTATCAGGTGAGGGTATTTCCGGCAGGGCGTTTGAACTTGAGGCAGAGATTGAACCGGGAAGCTCATCAACCATTGGACTGAAACTGAGGGAAGGTACCGGGGAGGAAACAGTTGTAGGGTATGATTCAGAAAACGGATCGGTGTATGTAGACCGGACGAACTCTGGCGAGGATGGATTTAATGAAGATTTTGCAACGCGCAACGACGCACCGGCCCGGCTGATCGAAGGCAAAGTGAAACTGCATATCTTTGTGGACTGGTCGTCGGTGGAGGTGTTTGTCAATGACGGAGAAACGGTTATTACGAACAGGATTTTCCCTGATCCGCAAAGCGAAGGCCTCTCGGTTTTCTCGGAAGGGGGAGATGGAGCCGTTACGTCACTAAAATTCTGGACACTTCAGTCGGTCTGGAACTAAAATAAAAAGCTGAACTGCACAGAAAAATTCAAATAAAACCTAAAATCAGTTACTCAATACATGTTTAAAACCAAATCAATACTCCTGTCGAGCATTGTTGCCGCCTTAGCCGGATTTTTATTCGGGTTTGATACAATCGTAATCTCGGGTGCTGATCAGCCCATCCAGGAGCTCTGGCAGATGTCGGACCTGTTTCACGGCACCTTTATTATGTCGATGGCGCTGTGGGGTACGGTCATCGGCGCACTGGCCGGTGGAATTCCGATTGATCGCTATGGCCGGAAAAACGTATTGATCTGGATTGGTGTACTCTACCTGCTTTCAGCACTTGGATCGGCGCTGGCAACCAGCCCGTACCTGTTTTCCATGGCTCGTTTCATAGGCGGGCTTGGTGTGGGCGCTTCCTCCGTAGCTGCACCGGTTTATATATCAGAAATCACGCCGGCAAAGAACCGTGGGAAACTGGTGGCGCTTTATCAGTTTAATATTGTGTTTGGTATCCTGATCGCCTACCTCTCTAATTACTGGATCGGGCTGACGTTTGATGCCAACGCCTGGCGCTGGATGCTGGGGGTTGAAGCCATTCCCGCAGCAATCTACTTGCTGTTAGTATCCGGCGTTCCTGAAAGTCCCCGGTGGCTGTTGCTGAAAAAAGGTCAGGTGGAAAAAGCAAAAAATCTTCTCTCACAGCTGAACCCTAAGGAGAATATTGATAAAATGATTGCCGAGATCAGGAGTTCAGTCTCCAAAGATGCGGGTGCTGATACATTTTTCTCAAAACGATTCCGGTTTCCAATCATGCTGGCATTTTTACTTGCCTTTTTTAACCAGTGGTCGGGCATCAATTTTGTACTCTACTATGCACCCCGGATTTTCAGTCAAGCCGGAGTTGCGGCCGGAGATGTGCTTGGCGCATCGGTTTCTTTGGGGGTGGTTAACCTGTTATTTACGCTTCTCGGAATGTATCTGATTGACCGTGCGGGGCGAAAATCGCTGATGTATATCGGGTCGATCGGCTACATTGCGTCCTTGTTGGGTGTTGCATGGGCGTTTTATACCGGCGCAGAAGGAGTGTTTGTTGTGATATTTGTCTGTGCATTTATTGCTTCTCACGCAGTGGGGCAGGGGGCCGTTATCTGGGTCTTCATCTCAGAAATCTTTCCCAATGCCATTCGTGATTACGGGATGGCCCTTGGGTCGGGCACACACTGGGTGTTTGCGGCTGCTATCACACTGTTTACTCCCACCGTGCTGAGTGCATTCAGCGGCGCGCAGATATTCTCTTTCTTTGCGTTCATGATGGTGCTTCAGCTACTGTTTGTGTGGAAGATTATGCCCGAAACCAAGAACATTACCCTCGAGGAGATGGAGGTGAAGCTGGGGATCAGCCGCGAGGCACTGGAAGAATTGGTAGATGAGGAGCGGCTGGAGTGATACAGCAGATCAGAAAACTATACTACCGGGTTTCGTGATGAATAAATTCCGGACTTAACTATTCGATGGTTAAAGCAGTATGATACGGTAACGAACCTGTAACCCTATTCATAACCTCAAGGGCGCGAAACAGATCAATTGAAAGCATGAATTCCGGAATTTCAGATATCCGGAACCTTTTCGCTTTATTCGATCGGGATTTTCCCGTATATTTTAAACGGGGTTAAGGATTCTGATTGAGTTCAAGTAACTTTTTCAGTGATCCTGACAATTGCCACGCCTTAACCGGCGTGGCATTTTTAATTTCAGTCAATAATTTGACCGGTTTCACTTCTCTTCCGCTGAACTAATCCCTGCTTATCTCCGTTTTCAACCTCAGATAACAAAAACTCACTGTGAGCTGTTAATATGAAATATCTTTTGATAGTATTTGCATTCTGTTTCGCGTTGCCTTTGCTTGATACAAGCGTTGCGCAGGAACGAATTACGGACGAAGAAGAGGCGCGTGCTATATTTGAAGAGGTAGAAGATCGCCGGAATTCCATCTCCACGGAAAAAGCAGTCATGGAGATGACCATCACAGATTCCCGCGGACGAACCCGCAATCGCACGATGCAAATGTGGAGCCGAACTGAAGGTGAAAACACCAGCAGCCTGATTGTGTTTGAAAGTCCGGGAAATGTGAGAGGCACCGCCTTCTTGACGGTTCGCGAAGGGGAGGAGAGTCAGCAGCGGCTGTACCTGCCATCCGTGGGGCGCATACAAACCATAACATCGGGCGACAGGGCCGACCAGTTTATGGGCAGTGATTTTACATACGAAGATCTCGGCGACCAGCAGGCGGACGATTACGAATTTGAGTGGCTTGAGGAGCACGATGATCACTACCTCGTGAAAGCGGCAAAACCCGGCTCCGAGCAATACAGCTCCGTGGAATTTATAATCGATAATGAAAGATATTCGCTCCTGGAGGCCAGGTACTTTAACGACGATGATGAGGAGATAAAACGGCTCGAGGCTGATGGATTTGAGGAGGTTGCTGATGGACTCTGGTCACCCGCAACCATGACAATGTTCGACCTGCGTGAAGACCGTAATACACAACTAAGCTGGAGTGAGCGGCAGATTAACGAATCCGTTGAAGATTGGCGGTTTACGGAACGCGGGCTGCGACGGGGGATTTAATTAAAGGTGGTTTCATTCCGATTCTGTCCAGAATGGGTGTACGCCTTGCACACCGCTTAAATAATTTTGGATCTACGTTTCAACTCACCCTATGTGAGGCTGTCCAAAAAGTAAATCAATAAACAAACCAGCTTAAATAATTTAGACATTTAATCCCTCTCTATTTGTATAGAGAGGGAAATAGGGAGAGTACGGAAGGAAAACATAAATTATTTAAGCGGTGCTCGATGAATTTTATCTTTTTTGGACAGCCTCTCGAAGGGGACACTCCAGAATAAACTTCAAGTTTAACTAAAAAGTTATGGGTTTTACGTTGATACCACGTGGATTCTGCCCCGGTGTAGTTCATTTTCTGAATGCCGGGGTCATCGCTAAATGAAGAGGATGAACTAAATTCCGCGATCCGTTACTGCAACCTGCCACCCTTCCAGCGGATTCCCGGGATGGGCGCTGCTGTGCAGGTAGTGGTCGGGTTTCTCCACAATACCACGCACGACAGGTGCGTTGCGGCAGGCAAGGGCGGTTGCGTCAATATCCTGTTGCTGGTGAAGGATGCGTTTTTGGTCGCGGTTGTCCCAGATTGTAATGCCGTCGGGTGTTTGGGTGGACCCAAATTTACTCAACACCGGCACAACCCACGAGTGAAACAGATCTTTTTGCCCCTCCCGTAGTATTCTCATCACCGCTTTGGAGCTAAATGTACGGAAACCCAGGATCACATCATCAAAGGTGCCCCACGCGGTATTGCCCATCAGCAGAATCCGGTCGGGCAGAATCACATATTCATAAACTCGAAGTCCCCGCCGGTCGCAGCTCCATTTCAGGCCGTTACTCATTTTTTGCATGAGCCGGCGATCGTAAAACAACGGTACCCCGGCTACAACATTCATGGAAATGTAGGTGAGTTCTTTCTCTTTTCGATATCTGCGTGCCATGTCTCCGGATTTTGATTGCATTTATTTGATATGATCCGGAAATGCTATAAACCTTACAGTTTTATCTAATAATCCTGGCGGCTTATCGAATCGAAATGTGGCTACGGTTGGTAAAACCGCAGAGAACGCGAAGGTACGCAAAGGGAAAGTGAAGAATGATGAGTGGGAAGTCCCTGGCGCTCGTGGCGGCCTTGGCAGTTATCCA
>JAWLEH010000027.1:0-35213 GCA_041686215.1 Balneolaceae bacterium
TGTGTATGGTAATCCTTTGGATACCGTTGCAGGTTCACGCCCAATCACAAACACTTTCTATGGAGGAGGCTGTGGCACTTTTTGAGCAAAACAGCCTTCAACAGGAACTTGCAAAGCTGGAGGGGCTTCGAAAGCAAGGTGAAGCTCAAAAGTATAAATCTTATGCAAATCCGGAGATTAGCATATTCAGTGAACAGCTCAATGCCGGCACACTGGACTATGACGAAACCACCTATCAAATTTCCCAGCCGATTGAACTTTTAGGTCAGCCTTTCCTCCGGAATAAAAGCGCAAACAAAAGCAGCGAGGCGGCCCGGCTTGAGTATGAATATGATCGTTCTGTGCTGATACAACAGGTAAGGAATTTGTACACTGAATACTGGTACCTGCAGCATAAACTTGACGTCTATGATCAGGCTCTTGATGTCATTGATCAGGTGCTAAGATCGGCTAAAGACCGGCAAACCGAAGGCACCACTTCAGGCATTCAGGTGCAGCGTTTTACGGTTGAAAAGAACCGGTATGTGCGCTTGCGAAACGAGCTGGAGCTGGAGATGATGCGGGCCCAAAAACAATTGGCATCTATGATTACTTCATCTGAAGAAGCAGACTTTGAATTTCAGGTTGAACCTGATTTACCGGTAGAACCGATTGCGGAAGATGAGGAAATGCTCCGGCAATATGCCCTTCAGCAACGCGCCGATCTACAGGCCATGGAAATGCAGTCGGAAGCCCTGGGGCTGAGATCCAAGGTGGAAAAACGCGAACGTTTGCCTGATCTGAATTTGAATTTCGGTTATAAAAATCAATCGGATGGTTCCGAAGGATTTGTGATTGGCGGGGGAATTAAGCTTCCCATCTTTAACCGCAACAGCGGGAATATCACAATGGCGGAAGCAGACCAGCGAAGTGTTGAAACGTCGCTGCACATCAAAAGAAGAACCATACAAAATGAGGTGAATATTGCCTTTATGCGAGTGAAGAATCTGTATGCTCAGTGGGAAGAGATGCAGCAAAACCCGATATCACCCGAGATGCTTGAAACAGCACAGGCTGCATATCAGGAGGGGCGATATTCTTTGGTAGAACTACTGGATGCCACTACGGCGTACGTAGATGGACAAAGTTTCAACTATCGGATCGCGGCTGATTATAACCAGGCACTTTATCAACTCGACACTATTACTTCAGGAAAACTCTTTTCAACTCAAACCAACTCAGAACAATGAAAAATTTATTCACAGCACTATTTATAAGCATCGCATTTATCATCGCCGGTTGCGGCTCAGAACAGGAAGAACATAGTCATGGTGAGGATGGCGACCATACCCATGAACAACCCGCCGAACAACCATCAGGAGATGATGGTGACGCAGTTCGTATTGGAAGCAGTGAGGATTCTGTTGAAGTAGACTCAGTCCATACCCATGACGAAGACAGCGATCACAGCCACGAAGAAGAACACAGCCATGATGACGATTCAACGCATTCTCACGGGGATGAAGAGCACAATCATTAATTCGTAGCCAATCAAGAAACTTTTCACGATCAAACTTTGAAGCAATGAAACAGCTAATACCATTACTAATTCTAAGTACCTCCCTGATGATGATGGGGTGTGGTGGTGGCGATGATCCCGGCCATTCTCACGGCGAAGATGGCGATCACACTCATGAACAGCCTGCACAACAAGAACAGGAAGAACATGGTCATTCCCATGATGGGGAATCAGATCACGGGCACGAGGAAGATGAACCTCAACTGGAAGGGGCCGGTGTTATTACGAAATGGACAGATAAATCCGAACTGTTTATGGAGTATCCCGAACTGATTGTAGGAGAGGAAGCAACCTTCGCGGTTCATCTGACCCGCCTTTCTGATTTTAAACCCATCTCTGATTCTGAAGTGGAGTTTGTGTTTAGTTCTGAGCGTGGCAACGAAGGCTCTCTAACCGAAACCGAGGTTCAAATTCCGGGAATTTACGGACCGGATGTCATCTTTGAGCGTGCCGGACGGTACGACCTCACCATCATCATTCAGGGAATGGTAGATGACACACTTCAGGTAGATGGCATACCCGTTTACAATTCCGCAGAAGAAATCCCGGACCACTCTCATGAGGAAGATCCCAACCTGATTTCATTTCTGAAGGAGCAGCAGTGGAATATTCCCTTTGGGACTCAAAAGGTTGGAAGGCAAACACTATCTGAATCCGTGAATGCCCACGGTGAGCTTGTTCCGGTTAAAAGCAGGGATGTGTTGGTTTCAGCTCCGTTTTCAGGGATTATTTTAAGCAGCCTTAATCAGAATTTACCGGTTGAGGGACAGTCTGTACAAAAAGGAACTTCGCTCGTACAGCTCAATCCATCCATACAGTCGGCAGATGGAGAAAACTACGCCGAACAGTTTATCAATGCACAATCACAACTGACATTAACACAGAAAAATCTGGAGCGTTCAGAAAGATTGTATGAAAGAGAAGCTATTCCGGAAATGGATTTGGAAAATGCCCGAATTGAATATCGTCAAGCGCTAACCCAGTTCCAGACAATTAACGAAATTATCCAAATCGATACCGCTTCGGTAGATACTTATGGCGACTCGGATTCTTCCTATCGCTTCGAAATGAAAGCTCCAATCGCCGGTACGGTAGTGGAATCATATATTCGTCCCGGTATGCAAGTGAAGGCCGGTGAGCCACTGGTTCGAATTACTGATATGTCCAAAATGTGGTTAAGTGTGCATGTGCCTGCAGCTGATCGAAGTGCTATCCAAAATCCAGGAGCCGCCGTTTTTTATGTGCAGGGAAATGAGAAGATGTATGGAATAGATGAGGTAAATGGGCGATTAGTCAGTTCCGGAAGACAAGTTGATCCTCAAACCCGCACGCTGTCTCTCATTTATGAGATCGACAACAGGGAAGGCCTGCACAGCGGCCTGTTTGTCAATGCAGAGATCGAAACCGAGCAGAAGGAACATGTAATTGCAATACCCGAATCAGCTTTAATTGAGGAGGAAGGCAATTTTGAGGTGTACGTGCATGTGGCAGGTGAATCCTTTGAAAAACGAACCATAACCACCGGCATCAGAAACAGGGGATGGGTAGAAGTTTCGTCCGGTCTTGAAGAAGGTGAGCATGTGGTAACTCTAAATCCCTACCAGGTAAAATTGGCTTCGTTATCTTCTGAAGCACCTGCTCATGGACACTCTCATTAATCCCGGAGGATAATTTATGTTAGATGCAATAATTAGAGGAGCATTAAAATACCGGCTGATTGTACTGGTGAGTTCTGTCATTATTTTAGCTGCCGGAATTTATATAGTGGACCGGATGCCGGTAGATGTATTTCCGGATCTGACAGCCCCCACGGTGACCGTTATGACGGAAGCGCACGGGATGGCAGCGGAAGAAGTAGAACGGTTGGTTACCCTGCCAGTGGAAACATCAGTCAATGGAGCAACCGGAGTTCGGAGGGTTCGTTCATCCACAGCTAAAGGAATATCGATAGTTTGGGTAGAGTTTGAATGGGGAACCGACATTTTCAGGGCGCGGCAAATTGTAAATGAAAAACTGCAATTAGTCGCAACCAGTTTACCGGATGAAGTACCCCCGCCAATCATGGCGCCGATTTCTTCCATCATGGGGGAAGTTATGCTGGTGAGTGTGAATAGTGACGAGCATTCTGAACTGGAAGTGCGTACTGCGGCTGATTGGGAAATTCGAAAAAGGCTGCTGGCTATTCCCGGCGTTTCTCAGGTTGTTCCCATTGGGGGCGGGCAAAAACAGTATCAAATTCGGGTACACCCTGATAAACTGAAGCAATACAACATTACGCTTCATCAGGTATTGCAGGCTGCCGGGCAGGCCAACGAAAACTTTTCGGGTGGTTTTTTTGCAGAATACAGTCAGGAATACAACATACGAGGAATAGGCCGGGCATATTCGATTGAAGATCTTGAACAGTCCGTCATCACCCAGCGAAACAATATTCCAATTACCATTGGCGATATTGCGGAGGTGAAGATCGATGCGGCTCAAAAAATCGGAGATGCTTCTGTAAATGCCGAACCTGCCGTGATTATTTCCATTCAAAAACAACCGGATACCAACACTCTGGAGCTGACGGATCGGGTGGATGAAACGTTGGCTCAAATCGAATCAAGTTTACCGGATGGTTTTGAGATCAATACACATCTGTTTCGTCAGGCTGACTTTATTGAGTTAGCCATTAATAACGTGGTGGAAGCTTTACGGGATGGTGCTTTTCTGGTGATTATCATTTTGTTTTTGTTTCTGGCAAATTTCCGAACTACGCTAATCTCGCTTACAGCGATTCCCCTATCGCTGATCTTTTCGATCTTTGTGATGGAATTGTTTGACATTACCATTAACACCATGACGTTGGGAGGGATGGCCATTGCCGTTGGTGTGATCGTGGATGATGCCATTATTGATGTAGAGAACGTGTTCAGGCGGCTCAGGGAAAACTCGAAATTAACTGAAATTAAACAGAAACCCGCCATTGACGTCGTTTTTGAAGGATCAAAGGAGATCCGATCTTCAATTATCAACGCCACACTGATCATTATGATCGTGTTCATTCCGCTATTTTTTCTGAGCGGGATTGAAGGACGCCTGCTGCAACCGTTGGGTCTTGCCTATATCATTTCAATCGGCGCCTCCCTAATGATAGCCATGACCGTAACTCCGGCTATGTGCTATTACCTGCTTCCGGGGCAGGCTTCCAAAGGAAAGCTGGAGGAGAGTTGGTTTACCAAAAAGCTCAAATCCGGTTATGAGCAGGTATTGAATGTGGTACTTCGTTTCAAGAAAATAATCCTGGTGAGTACGTTGGTTCTTTTTATTGGAACATTAGTGATTCTACCTTTTTTAGGGCGATCTTTTCTCCCCGAATTTAATGAAGGCACGCTGGTAATCAGTGCTGCCACCATCCCGGGGACATCATTGAGCGAATCGAACGCCATTGGCAATCGAATAGAAGAAATCTTGCTGGATCATCCGGCTATTGCGTCGACATCACGCCGAACCGGCCGGGCTGAACTGGATGAACATGCCCAGGAGGTAAGTGCATCTGAAATCGATGCAAAAATGGATATACCCGAAGGATTTACAAAAGAATCCATATTAGAGGAACTCCGTGAAGACCTCAGTGAAGTTTCAGGTACAAATATCACGATTGGCCAGCCTATCGGACACCGAATAGACCATATGCTTTCGGGAACAAGAGCCAACATAGCTGTGAATATATTTGGAACCGATCTTTCCCGATTACGTACTTTGGCTGAAGAAGTGCGTGGACAAATGGAAACCGTTGATGGTGTGGTTGATCTTTCGGTGGAACAGCAACAGAACGTTCCCCAGGTACAAATCCGGCCCGACCGCAGAGCCTTGGCGCGCTATGGTATTACCATTCAGCAACTCGCCGAAATGGTAGATGTGGCCTTTGCCGGTGAGGTGGTTTCACAGATACAGGAAGATGATAAGATGTTCGATCTGCTGGTTCGGTTTGATGAAGACCACAGAGGAAACATCGAGTCCATACAAAAAGCTACCTTTAACTTAGAAGATGGAACCATTGTGCCATTGGCAGAACTGGCGTCGATTCAATCCCGAAGTGGGCCAAATACCATCAGCCGGGAAAATGTACAGCGGAAAATTGTGGTCTCAGCGAATGTTGCAGGAAGAGATTTGCGTGGTACAGTGGATGAGATCAGCGCCAACGTATCTCAAAACGTTACTTTTCCGCAAAGTTATTTTGTGGAATATGGCGGACAGTTTGAAAGTGAAGCGCAAGCCACTCGCACAATCTCATTGCTCAGCATCTTAGCTATTGCGGCAATTTACCTGCTGCTATATCTGGAATTCGGCTCCCTAAAAACGGCCTTACTGGTAATGGTAAACCTTCCGTTTGCCCTGATTGGTGGCATTTACACGGTATTGTTTACCAGCGGCATTATCTCCATCGCATCCATGGTTGGGTTTATCACCTTATTTGGTATTGCCACAAGGAATGGAATCCTGATGGTTTCACACTACCAGCAGCTCAGAAAAGAAGGAAAGGAGTTCATACAAGCGATCAGGCAGGGAGCGATGGAACGACTCAACCCCATCCTTATGACCGCACTGACTGCCGGCCTGGCACTCATACCGCTAGCACTTGCGGCCGGTGAACCGGGGAATGAGATACAGTCTCCAATGGCACAGGTTATTTTAGGAGGGTTATTGAGTTCAACACTGCTGAACATGATCGTAATTCCGGCCCTTTTGGCGCAGTTTGAGAATAATTAACCTTGAAAATAACTCTCACAAAATAATTAAGCAGAGAAAATATCAATGGTTTCAATTCGGACTTGACTGCTGTTTATCAGTTTAAAATTGGTCGCCTGGCTACAGAATCGTGCGGTCATTATCCCAACAAGCTCTACACAGATTTCAGTTACCCCAGTAAAAATTCGCCGGAATGATTCTGCATAATACATGTGCGAATCACTACATTAACACTGTATCTGTGAATTCGAAGGAAGGTCTTAATTTCTTTGAGATCTTTGCTATCTTCCCAACTTCAAAATAATCCAACCGGCCAAACCAAACTTATGTCGACGATTGCAAATAACAAGTACGAGGCTGTAATTGGCCTTGAAGTTCACGCACAGCTTTTAACAGAAAGTAAAGCGTTTGCCGCTGTATCCACTCAGTATGGAGGCGAGCCTAATACCCAGGTAACTCCGCTTTGTCTTGGTCATCCCGGAACCCTTCCGGTATTGAATGAAAATCTGGTTCGGTATATCATTCGAATGGGACTTGCCACAAATTGCAGTGTTGCCCGGAAGTCGATATTTGCCCGGAAAAACTATTTTTACCCGGATCTTCCAAAAGGATACCAGATTTCACAGTTTGAAACACCGATCTGCTATGAAGGCAGCGTGCATATTGAACTGGATGAGTATGAAAAGACAATTGGCCTTACCCGGATTCATATGGAGGAAGATGCCGGTAAATCAATTCACGACCAGGATCCGTACCACACACTCGTGGATTTGAACAGGGCTGGAACACCGCTCATAGAAATTGTGTCGGAACCCGACCTCAGAACACCTGCTGAGGCATACGCCTACCTAACAAAAATCAAACAGATCGTGCAGTATCTTGAGATATGCGACGGAAATATGGAAGAGGGTAGTTTACGTTGTGATGCCAATGTATCTATTCGTCCAAGAGGCCAAAAAGAGTTGGGTACCCGCACTGAGCTGAAAAACATGAACTCATTCCGAAACGTGGAGCGTGCAATATCATACGAAATTGAACGCCAGATAGATCTCGTTGAGTCCGGCGGTGAGGTTGTACAGAAAACTCTGCTTTGGGATGCCAATAAACTTGAGACACGCCAAATGCGGACCAAGGAGGAGGCGCATGACTACCGTTATTTTCCTGAACCCGATATTCCCCCGGTAGTAGTAACCGAAGAGCTTTTAAATGAAGTAAAAGAGGGTCTTCCCGAACTTCCTGATGTACGGCTGGCCCGGTTTATGAATGAACTTGGACTCTCCGAAGAAGATGCGATAGTATTAACCGAAAGCCGTTACCTGGCAGACTTTTATGAGAATACCCTCGAATTAATCAAAGAACCTAAAGCAGTAGCGAATATCATACTTACCGAGGTGTTGCGGGTATTGAATGACCAAAGTATCTCTATTCTTGAATTCCCTATTTCACACCAACGTCTGTCTGAGCTGGTTCAGCTTAAGCTGGACGACAAAGTCAATTCATCGGCTATGCAGGAGATATTCAATGCCATGCTCGACGATGATTCACCGGTTGAGAAGCTGGCCGAGAAGATGAACCTGATTCAGGTCTCTGATTCAGGTTTTGTGGAGCCGATTATTGATGAGGTAATTGCGGATAATCCAGATGAAGTTGAAAAATATAAGGGCGGTAAAAAAGCGCTGGTCGGTTTCTTTATTGGCCAGGTGATGAAAAAATCGCAGGGTAAAGCTAATCCAAAACAGGTTCGTGAACTCATTACTACTAAGCTGGACGCCTGAATGAAAAGACATCACCTGAAATTACAATTTACTTTTCTCATTGCTTCGCTCTGGTTATTAGTATCCTTTACGGGATGCAGTTCTGAACCGGAAACAGCCGGAACAATAATGGAGGGCACCATTACTGTAGATCCTGAACTGGACTCATCCGGTGATTATTCAGGAATTGAACTACTTTCAACCGAAGGCGAATTTGAAGAGTCAATTGATACGCTTTTTTATGCACTCACTGACACAAGCGGACACTATCGGGCTGAAGTGGATGTACAGGAAAATAGTCTCTACCCGGTGGTCTTATCAAGGAACGGTAACCGCATAGGTATCATAAACCTGGTGTTTGCCAGGGGGGATACCATTCGGTTCGATGCCGAATTGCCTGCTGTAAACGAAACAGCGGTCATCCAATCCCGCGAGAACGATGCCTACGCGCAATACGAAAGGGTCCAGCGAAGTTTCAACCGGGTTGTAAACTACGTGAACTCCCGCGGGATGAGTTCCGACAGCCTCGAGGCAGAAATTCTGAAATGGAGCGATCTGTATTGGGATTTGTACAACAAAAATCCGGAAACGCTGGCTGGTGAACGATCTGCAGCTACTTCAGTCTCCATTTTGCAAGACTGGGATAATGAAACTATGCTATCCAGAACCGATTCTCTGCTGGCAAGGTATGATCGCCTCCCGGGTGGCCTGCGTTCACAATTGACTCAATTTTATGCAGATCGGGACAGCCTTGAACGATCTCTTGTGTTTTTAGATGATCTCAGTGAAAGATCAACGGACCTGAATATCAAGCTTCCGATATACAGACATAAAATTGAGTTATTGTTCGACAGTGCACGAACAGACCAGGCACAGCAATTGCTACAGGAGTTCCGTGAAACATACTCTAACAGTAATACAGCTATGGAATGGGCCGACAGAATGAGGTTTGATATTGAGCATCTTGCGCCGGGTAACCCCATTCCCGAATTTGAGCTTACAGATACAGAAGGCCAAACAGTTAGTTCAGAATCTCTCGAGGGCACTCCATACATGATTGAGTTTACCCGGCTTGATTCACCACTCTACCTGCAGCAATATGATCGTGTTGTTGCGATACACCAGATATATCGAAATTTTGGACTGAATATTATTACCGTTCCGGTACATACATCAGAAACTATTTTCCGGGCATTTTTTGAAGAGCGAAACATGTTTTGGAATGTTGTCGAACCCGAAAGTTTTTCTTCCGAAGAGTTTATTGAGACATACAATTTACAGCAACTACCTACACGTTTCCTTGTAGATAATAAGGGATCAATTTCTAAGAGATACACAGGCACTGAATTTGACAGAGTAGTGCAGGGCCTGCAACAAATCCTAACCCAAGACCCAACCGACTTATGAGCAACTTTTTAATCGCCGGAAACTGGAAAATGAACTGCGGACCGTCTGATGCGAAATCTCTTTCGCAAGGCCTGGCTGAGCGATGGCCGGCCGGAAGCTTTGAGTGTGAAGTGGTTGTATCCCCTCCATCCATCTCGATACCAACAGTTATTGAAGCATTACAGGGCAGTGAGATACAGACTTCAGCTCAAAATGTTCATGAAGAAGATGGTGGTGCATTTACGGGAGATATTTCTGTACCCATGGTGAAAGATGCGGGATGTTCGCACGTAATTGTGGGGCACTCTGAACGGCGCGAATACTACGGTGAAACGAACAGCCAGGTAGCCGATAAAGCCCGGAAAGTAGTGAGTGAAAGCCTTACGGCTATTGTGTGTGTGGGTGAAAAACTGGACCAGCGAAAGGAAGGAACTCAGGAGAAAGTGGTGATGGAGCAGCTGGATGCAGTATTCAATAAAATTACAATCGACCAGGCTTCTCAGCTTGTGATAGCGTATGAACCGGTTTGGGCAATTGGAACGGGTGAAACTGCCTCACCTGAACAAGCACAGGAAATGCACCTCTTCATCAGGAATCTTTTAACGGAACGATGGAATGAAGAACGTAGCGGGGAAGTGAAGATACTGTATGGTGGCAGCATGAAGCCGGCTAATGCGCGAGAGCTTCTTTCGCAGAAAGATGTGGATGGCGGCCTGATAGGCGGTGCAAGTCTCCAGGTAGACTCGTTTTCAGGGATCATTGAAATCGCCGAAGACCTCTCCTGAATATGAAAACCTATAATGTTTTACTCATCGGGAGCGGAGGCCGCGAACATGCCCTTGCCTGGAAAATGGCACAGTCACCGCTCCTGGATCATCTCTATACGGTGCCCGGCAATCCCGGGACAGCTCAGTACGGTACCAACATTTCGGTTGATACGTCCGATTTCGAGAAGGTGTTAGGTGTTGTGAATGAACACGACATCGACATTGTAGTTGTTGGACCCGAAAAACCACTGGTCGACGGGATCACAGATTTTCTGACCGGGAAGGGCGTCAACGTGTTTGGCCCGACATCCCGCGCTGCACAGCTTGAGGGCAGTAAATCGTTTGCAAAAGAGTTCATGCAGCGGCACAACATCCCCACTGCAGCATACAAAACATTTAAATCCTCCCAATTTGATGAGGCTTTTGAATATATCAAAACTGAAAACCGGTACCCGGTGGTTTTGAAAGCAGACGGACTTGCCGGTGGGAAAGGTGTCTTTATTTGTGAAAATGAAACGGAGGTTAAAAAAAGACTCCGGCAGCTATCCAACGATGAGAAACTAAAAGATGCGGCGTCAACTCTTGTAGTGGAAGAGTTTATGCAGGGCCAGGAGGTCTCTGTGTTTGCGATATGTGATGGGGAAATTGCCCGGGTTTTGCATAACGCCCAGGATCATAAGCGGATTGGGGAAGGGGATACAGGACTCAACACTGGTGGGATGGGAGCTTATGCTCCGGCCCCGCTGCTTACCCCGGAACTGAAAAATGAGATTGAGAAATCAATTATTCAGCCCACCATTGATGGCATGAAAGCAGACGGGAATCCCTATTTGGGTATCCTGTATGCCGGGTTGATGATTACAGAAGAAGGGCCAAAAGTTGTTGAATATAACTGCCGATTCGGCGACCCGGAATGCCAGGTTATTCTGCCTCCTTTAAAATCGGATTTACTGGACCTGATTCTGGCCGCAACCGGTTCATCCCTTAAGAATGAAATTATTCAGCTTACAAACCGGTATTACTGCTCGGTGGTGCTGGCAAGCGGCGGGTATCCGTCCTCCTACGAGAAGGGTTTTGAAATTACCGGTATTTCAGATATCGACAAAAAATCCCTTGTTTTCCATTCAGGCACTGCCAATAAGGATGGTAAACTTGTAACAGACGGCGGACGGGTTCTCAATGTAGTGGGAAATGGTGAAAAGCTGCAGGATGCAATTGATCATGCATATAAAAATGTAAAACGGATTACGTTTAAAAACAGTTATTACAGGAGTGATATTGGCAAAAAAGGCCTGAAAACACTTGAGTCCTAAGATATTTTACATATTCCTGCTGGTGGCAGTCCTGTTTATATTTGATCAGCCGGCAGCAGCACAGGATTCTGCACTGAATGCGGAGCCTGTTGGGGGAACATTCAGCGGAGCTTCCTCACTAAGTATAACTCCTTCGGGAACCGTGTATATCACGGAACAGCGCCGCAACCGGTTTCTCGTATTGTCACAAACAGGACAGCGCATCGATTCACTTGGCGCAAGCGGGAGTGGCGACTACCGATTTGACCACCCGCTGTCAATAGATGCCACGAACGGGCTGAGGATTTATGTCGCCGATCGAAACAACGGCCGGGTGCAACTGTTTGATCGCCGGCTGCAGTATCTCAGTTCAATAAGCGCATCAAAAATACCTCAGATCTCACAATTCAGGCCTGAACGGATTGCAACCGGAAGCGGCAATGAACTCTTAGTGTATGATTCTGATCACCACATCATATTCACATTCGATCATAACGGAAATTATGACGGTGAAATCGATCTCAGAAAAAACCAGGTTGGTGAGGTGTCACAGATGAAAGCAAACGGCTCAGAACTGTTACTTCTCGATTCAGTTCCGGGAGTAGTCCACCGGTTTGAAGCCATTGGAGCCTATAAAAATTTTATAGGTGGTTTCCGGCAGGCCCGGGCGATATATCCATCAGAAGATCGGATATGGGCGGCATATCCCGGCCGGATTGTTGAGCACGGACAAACCGGAAACAGAATAAACGAATATACGTTACAACAGGAAATCGATGTTGTGGATATGGCCGTTTACAGGAACAATTTGTATCTGCTCACACAAACTCAATTATTTACTGCACGCATACCATGAGAACTATCTTCACCACTCTCCTTATTCTTTTATGTACATTCAATATTGTGACTGCGCAAGACACAGAAAATGAAGTCGCTATGAAAGTTATGGCCACTGTGATAACCGGCACTACGATTGATTCCATCCCGCTGCAAATGGATGCAAAAGGAGAACTGGATACAAAGGAGTTGCAGGTTGAACTGTCCGATGACGGAAGCGCTGTTGTTTTGATTTCAGGGCGCCCCTATTCGGAAATTGAACTTCGAAGGCCCAATGAGTTTAAACTCAAAAATCAGTACGGAGACTCTGCATCCGTAAACGATATTCAGATGCTTGTAGGCGAAACAGATAACCCTGGGGAAATGGATATTGCAGGGCCTTCTCTGTGTGATGCTTATACAGTTCCTGAATCCGGTCAGTTAATCGTTCGAATCGGGGCAACTATTCGGTCGGAGGAAAGGATCCGGGGAATCTACACCGGTGAAGTAGACCTGAAATGCAGGGATGACGATTTTGAGGTAAATGGCTAATGACTGATGAATTTAAACATCTCACCAGCAGGCTGTTCAAATCCAACAGCAGTAAGACCGGGATTTTGTGGGAGATCTTTGAACTACAGCGAACACGAAATCCCATCTACAAATCATTCTCAAACTCATTTATTGACAGACATAAGAGACCTGAGTCGATCGATGAAATTCCGCTGCTGCCGATTCGCGCATTTAAAGAGTCGCATTTGATAGTAGATCAGTTGGAGCCGGAACTCCAATTCAGAAGTTCGGGAACGGGGCAGGGCACTCGAAGCCGGCATTTGGTTGCCAGTACAGATCTTTATAAAAAAACCATTCACAAGGGATTTGAACGCTATTTTGATCCGGATCAATTTGCCATCTTATGCTATGCTCCGGGGTATAGCGACAATCCCGAATCATCACTTCTTTGGATGATGAACGAATTGATTCAGTCTGATCCAACGGGTTTAAGCCGGTTTCTTCCTCTCGGCAATCCCCTGACAAAATCTGATTTCGAACCTGCTTTAGAAAAAGGGAAAAATATCTTGCTGTTTGGCGCTGCCTTTGGCCTGCTTGACCTGATCGATTTGAAGTCAGCCAAATTGCCTGACGAAGCCAACATTATTGAAACAGGAGGTATGAAAACCTACCGCCAGAGTGTGACGAAAGAGGAGCTTCGAAAACGGATTTCTGATGGTTTTGAGGTGCCTGGTGAGAATATCCATTCTGAATATGGAATGTGCGAACTGATGAGCCAGATGTATGCTGTTGGCAGCGAGTGGTTTGAACCGCAGCCCTGGGTTCACCTATCTGTGCGGGATCCCAGCGACCCCTTTCGTCACTGTAAACCGGGAGAAGAGGGGAAGATTGGCGTTATTGATCTCGCAAACCTTTTCAGTTGCCCGTTCCTGCTTACCGAAGACCGGGGTGTGATGAATGAAGATGGACATCTGGCGGTCCTGGGCCGCTGGCATGGTGCTGAGCTCCGAGGCTGTAATTTTTTGCTGGAACAGGATTGAGTGATGGAATCAACACTGCAACAAAGGATTGAATTACTCGGTGAGGCCATTAACAAATGGCTTGCTCCCGATAATTATGTTCTGAAGGAGGCCATCGACCGTACGGTGAGGGATGGTTTTTTTAGTTTTGAAGATATCAGGTACCAGCTTCTGGCTCTGAAAAAAAGCCTGACAGCAGGGGAGTTCCGTCGGTGGATTACGCGCGCAGGTCTCAAACAGCATAAGCCCTCAAATGAAACGGTCTTATGCCTTCATGCCGGTAACATTCCGCTGGTGGGTATTCAGGATATCCTGGCTGTAGCCCTTTCCGGCAAACGCTACCTCGGAAAGTTATCGAGAAAAGATCCCTGGTTGCCGGCAACCTTGTTGCAGGTACTTCAAAATCATGAGCTTATTCACGGGAAATGGACGACCCATATTGACGAACTTGCCGGAGAACAAGCATATGCAGTGCTTTTCTCCGGGTCGACTGACACAGCTGCTCCGGTACTCGATTTGCTGGAAAAAAAGAATATTATCTCGGCGAATACACCGCGCCTGGTACGGACAGCCCATTTCTCGATGGCTTTTATTGAAGATGAAAAACCTGAAAATCTGCGACAGTTAACGAACGCGGTTTTTCGCTATGGAGGAAGCGGATGCCGGTCAGTTGCTATGGTTGTGGCCCCGTTTTCATTCAATCATATAAAATGCCATTTAACCGATTATATAGAGGAATTCTGGCTCCGGAATCCACAGCACAAAAAGCCGCCGCCATCTCTGTTTTATCGGTTCGCATACAATCGCGCTGTAGGAATAGAACAATCATGGCTGGATCATTTTTTGGTTGAAGAGACCTCACATAAACCTGATGAGCCGTTTGTGCTGCACTGGGTAGATGGAGATCGTCAGGATTTTATAGATCTTGCCTGGAAATATCGTGAGGGTCTTCAGTCGGTCTACTCAATGGATCCCGGGTTCGATCTACCGGAGGAGCTGCCAAAGACAGAGGTGTTAAGCGAGGCTCAGCAACCTCCCATCTGGTGGAAACCCGACGGAATAGATCCGCTGCGGTGGTTAGAGCATTGTGTATGAGGCAAATCCGTGATGAGCCATTACTTTTTTTAAATCCTACTCATGCATTAATAAATGCAGATGATGAACAATTTTAACAATCAGTTTCCTTCAGAATCAGGGTACAGGATGCCTGCGGAGTGGGGTCCACATTCGGCAACACTTCTGACCTGGCCTCATAACCGGGAAACCTGGCCGGGTTCACACCTAAGCAAAGTAGAGGAGGTGTACCGTGTAGTCGTGCTCACACTTTTAAAGTACGAGCCGGTGCTTTTGTTAGCGGCCAATCAGCGGGTGAAGGCCCGTGCAAAATCACTTTTGAAAGGTTACGAAGAACTTCCGAACCCGCTTACAATCTTAGAAAGTCCCGTTAATGATGTGTGGATCCGGGACTATGGACCTATTTGTATCAGGAACGAAAATGGTATTCTGTTTACAGACTGGGAATATAATGCCTGGGGTGGAAAATACCCGCCCTGGAGTGATGATAATGGTGTTCCGTTAGTGCTTGCGGATCTTCTTGGGGTGGACCTTGTAAAACCGGGTATAGTTTTGGAGGGGGGATCGATAGAGACCAACGGCGAAGGGGTATTCCTGGCTACAGAATCGGTACTGTTGAATCCAAACAGAAATCCTGGTCTGACCAAAAGGGAGATTGAGAAAAAGCTTGTTCACTATCTTGGTGCAACCCAGGTTTTATGGTTAAAAGAGGGGCTGATAGGAGATGATACAGACGGGCATATTGATGATTTGACCCGGTTTGTAAATAAAAACACCGTTGTGACTGCGCTTCCTGAAAGCACTGGAGATCCCAATTATCCTGCACTGGCTGAAAACATTACTATTCTCAATAAAACGAAGCTAAAAAACGGAGAGACTCTCAACGTAATCACTCTTCCGTTGCCGGAGACGAAGGTTAATGAAGCAACCGTAGACGGATCTGATTATGTGCCTGCAAGTTACGCCAATTTTTATATTGCAAACGGTGCATTGCTATTACCTCTTTATGATGAAAGATACGATGCAGAAATGTTGAACGTGTTTCAAACATTATTCCCGAATCGTGAAATTGAAGGGATACACTGTGCAGACCTTGTGTGGGGACAGGGTAGCCTGCACTGCATAACTCAACAATTATTGGGAACTCAACTTCCGGCCAATCTCTGATTTTCCGGAATAACCATTATTATTTTTCCTTTTAGATTATTATTTAAAGAATAAAGTAAGAGTCCACTCCGAAAAGTCATGCGCTCTGAAAATTAGTGGCACAAGCTTACATAATGTAGGTTTATTTGTTTGGAACTCACCCCAGCCCTTTTCTAAAGAATTAGAGAGGGGTGTGAGGTCTACATTATGTAAACTTGTTACAAAGATCAGTTCTTAATCTTACTTTTCGGAGTGGGCTCAAGTAAAAGCGGTTTGAATTGGATAAATAAATGAACCAGTTCAACTGAAAAAACTAACTTAAATTGACTAATTGTGGGATCGAATGTGACGCTGAAGCAAATTGCCGATGAACTTGGGATGTCGGCTATGACGGTATCAAGAGCGCTAAATAATAAAAGTAACGTGGACAGCCGCACCAAAGAACGCGTAATTAAAAAAGCGCGAAGCATGGGGTATACACCAAATCATGTGGCAAAAAGCCTGGTATCCCGGAAAACAAATACCATTGGCGTGGTGATTCCGGAAATATTTCATGCTTTTTTTTCCGAAGTGGTAAGTGGTATTGAAGAGGCTGCTTACAGTCTGAATTATCAGTTATTCCTGACCAACTCATCAGAATCATTTGAAAGGGAGAAGAGTTCAATAAACGCTCTGCTCTCCAAAAGGGTAGATGGGCTTCTGATATCCTGTGCAGAATCTGCCAACGACACAGCTTTCTACAAACAGATCGTTGACAATGGGTTGCCGATCGTATTTTTTGACCGCTGTGTGCCAAATATCGGAGCCAGTTGTGTTCGTGTAAACGATTATGAAAGCGCGCTACAAATTACACAGCATTTAGTTGATCTCGGGCATCGCACATTTGCCCATTTAGGTGGCCCGCAGCAGGTGCAAATGGCATCCAACAGGCTTGATGGTATTCGTGATGCATTAGGGCAACATGACCTCTCTTTGAACCAGAATAATATCTTTGAAAGCGGGTTTGGTGAAAAAGGTGGGTACAACGCAACAAGACAGTTACTGGAACAGGAAAATAATCACCTGCCGGATGCCATAATCGCCGTGAATGATCCGGTGGCATTTGGTGCAATAAAGGCGATTACAGAGGCCGGTCTCACCATTCCGGATGATATTGCCATTGTTGGGTTTAGTGATGATATACGGTCAGCGCTGATGCCTTCACCCCTGACCACGGTCCGGCAACCCGCTTTCAATATGGGGCGTCATTCTGCAGGCAAACTATTTCGTGCAATAGACAACCCGGACGAAGCTGTAGAGGATATCACATTGAAGAATGAAATAATTATTCGGGAATCCTGCGGCGCAGCCCGATAAATATCTCAAATTTGTTCATTTTATATGTTTGGTTTGATATTTGATTCTACTCTTATATATTTGTGCGTGTTATCGATAACATCAAACTAACTTTAACCCATCTGGCATCAGTGGCTTTCGGATCCGGTTAGCGTCAGAAAATTGATTGTTGTTGATAGTTTTTCGGTAAACAAATTAGTATTGCGTTCACCTGAAACTTCGGGAAATTTCCTGCCGGGGATTAGTTTATCCGGTTTTTGAACTGAGAATTCGCTCGGTGACACTATACATTACTGGAAGCGGTTTTATGACCATATTCACAGTTTTTACTATTTACTACTCAAACGTATAAACCACAATTTGATTTAATTAGCTATCACCTGAATGGAACAATTCATTATCATCAGCACCTTTCTGCTATTCATCGGGGTAGTAGCGCTCATCACATGGTGGTGGGTTCGCGGACAGGATATTTCAAGCCTCGACGGGTACTATCTTGCCGGCCGCAGATTGAGTTTCCCATTTATCGCGGGATCACTGCTGCTCACAAATCTGTCTACCGAACAGATGGTTGGGCTAAATGGCTCAGCTTTTATCGATGGTCTGAGTGTGATGGCCTGGGAAGTACTTGCGGTGTTAGCTCTCGTGCTGATGGCACTATATTTTTTGCCCCGGTTTCTGAAAAGTGGTATAGCAACTGTTCCTCAGTACCTGGGCATTCGTTTTGATGATAGGACACAGATTATATCAAACATTATTTTTCTGTCAGCCTACGTTGCAATTCTTTTACCCATTATCCTCTACACAGGAGCAACGGCACTTGTGGGTATGCTGGATATCCAGCAGCTAACGGGTATTGAATCATATACAACCGTTATTTGGGTCACGGTTTGGGGTGTTGGTCTTATCGGGGCCAGCTATGCTCTGTTTGGCGGACTGAGTTCTATAGCAGTATCAGACCTGCTAAACGGAATTGGTTTACTGATTGGGGGATTAGCAATTACCTACTTTGGGTTGAATGCCGTTAGCAGCGGTGACGGAATGATCCGCGGCTGGACAATACTTAACGAAGCAAATCCGGAGCGATTTAACTCTATTGGTGGACCCGATCAGCAAGTGCCGTTTTCAACACTGTTTACAGGTGTTTTACTGCTAAATGTATTCTACTGGTGCACAAATCAACAGATTATTCAGCGAACGTTTGGGGCCAGCAGCCTGGAAGAGGGGCAAAAAGGAGTTTTATTAACAGGACTCCTGAAGCTTTTTGGTCCGCTGTACCTTGTGCTTCCAGGCATCATTGCTTTTTACCTGTATGCCGATACAGGAATTGAGGCAGACAGTGCATATGGTGTACTGGTAAGGGATGTTTTGCCGTCACCGATGACAGGGCTTTTTGCAGGTGTGATGGTAGGTGCGATTCTGAGCTCGTTCAATTCGGCTCTCAATGCAACATCAACTCTTTACGGATACGGGTTTTATAAGGCATTATGGAACCGTGGAGCCACGGATGATCAGATTGTGAAGGCAGGTAAGCGATTCGGCTGGATCGTTGCTTTTTCTGCTATGATTATTGCTCCATTATTGATTGGCCAGCAGAGTATTTTTCAATATCTGCAACAAATGAACGGGATCTATTTCATACCAATTTTAGCAGTAATTGTGGTAGGGATGGTTGCAAAGCGTACACCACCACGTGCAGCAAACATTGCACTTGTAGCTGGCTGCCTGATTATTGCAGCCGGTTATTTTGTTCCTCCTTTTGACGGGTGGGTTGCAGCAATTTCAGAATTTCACTTCCTGGGTTTGGCATTTTTATGCATCGTTGCCTTTATGCTTGTATACGGGCATCTGCAACCTCTTGAGATAGCCTGGGAGCAGGAGTACACAAAAGATGTAGATCTTACTCCTTGGAAATATACCGTACATGCCAGCGCAGTTCTGACAGTAATAGTACTTCTGATCTACGTTTACTTCGCTGACTTTTCAATTTTGATGTCATCCTGAGCAACAAGCTCTATCCGAAAACCGGCCCATAAATTATTGATGAAAAACAGTTACTATGGAATCTCAAACCGATGCAATTTACAGGGAGTTTAAGAAACGATTCGACAAAATTCCGATTTTGGTAGTTGCTCCGGCCCGGGTGAATCTTATTGGTGAACACACCGATTACAATAACGGGTATGTGATGCCTGCCGCAATTGATAAGAAAATTGTGCTTGCACTTGCGCCCAATTCGCTTCAATCAATTCGATTATTCGCCAGGGATATGGACCAGGAATATTCAGTTCCGCTTGGTACAAGCTATGAACCTTCGAAACTTCACTGGCCAAACTATATACTTGGGGTTGTTCATCAGCTTCACAAAAGAGGGCACTCACTATCAGGCTTTGATTGTCTTTTTGGAGGGGATATTCCTATTGGTTCCGGTCTCTCTTCATCTGCGGCTCTTGAAGGCGGACTGCTTACAGGGCTGAAGGCTCTGTTTTCTCTTCCAATCACAAAAAAACAGATCGCAGAAATCGGCCGTTTGGCAGAAAATGATTTTGTTGGTGTTCAGTGTGGTATAATGGACCAATTTGCAAACATATTTGGCCGAAAGGATTCAGTGATAAAACTGGATTGCAGAGACCTTTCTTACACGTATCACCCAATGTATCAGGAAAATACAGAACTCATTCTATTTGATACGTGTGTACAGCGGGAATTGGCATCATCAGAATATAATGCACGTCGTGAACAATGCAATGTTGGTGTTAAAATACTGAATAAAAAATTACCCAGGGTAGAAACTCTCCGGGATGTGACACCAGAGTTATTGCATTCTTACCGTGATTCCATTCCTGAGGTTGTATTTAAACGGTGCAAATTTGTTATTGAGGAGAATGAGCGTGTACAGTTGGCATCAGCAGATTTAACCGGCAATAATGCCGAACAATTTGGTAAACGGATGTATCTCTCTCACTACGGACTGAGAGACCTCTTTGAAGTAAGCTGCAAAGAGCTCGATTTACTCGTAGAGACCACAGAGCCGTTTGCTGATGTTCTGGGTGCACGAATGATGGGAGGTGGATTTGGAGGTTGTACAATTAACCTGGTTAAGCGTGAGAGCGCTGATGCTGTTATAGGGAAAGTCCGTTCAGTTTATGAAGAAGCATTTGGTTCTACCCCGAAAGTGTACCGGGTAAAAATCTGCGAAGGGACTCAAGTCGTAAAATACCCAACCGGAGTAAAGAACTGATCTATGCCCGAGAAAAATAGTTACGATAGCCCGCACAGGCGGTTCAATGCTCTAACGGGTGAGTGGGTGCAGGTATCCCCCCAGCGAATGAAGCGGCCCTGGCAGGGAAAAGAAGAAGATCAGCCGCCTGACACAAAACCTGAATATGATGATACCTGCTACCTCTGTCCGGGTAATTCCAGAGCCGGTGGTAACGTAAATGATAATTACACGACGACGTATATATTTGACAATGATTTTAGTGCTCTCTTGCCAGAGGAGAAGCCGTTTAAAAGGCACCGCTCACCACTATTGAAAGCAAAACCTGAAAAAGGTGTCTGCCGGGTAATCTGTTTCTCTCCAAAACATAACCTGACACTGCCGGAGTTGTCTCTCAGTGAATTGAAGAATGTTGTAGAAGTTTGGGTGGATCAGTATCGTGAATTGAGCGGGTACAGTTTTATAAATTACGTGCAGATTTTTGAAAACAAAGGTGAAGTTATGGGCTGCAGCAATCCGCATCCCCATGGCCAGATTTGGGCACAGGAGTCGATTCCGGATGAACCTGCAAAAGAACTGAAACAGCAAAAAGCGTATTACGAGGAAAATGGAAACACACTGCTTGAGGATTACTTATCCCTTGAGCTGAATGAAAAAAAACGTGTGGTTACTGAAAATGATGATTTTGTGGTACTTGTACCATACTGGGCGTTTTGGCCGTATGAAACGATTGTGATTCCGCGCAGAAGATTTAGCCATTTCTATGAAATGAGCAGTCATGAGCAATCGTCACTGGCGGATATCATTAAAAAAATTACAACTGCCTACGACAATTTGTTTGAAATTTCATTTCCATATTCAGCAGGGTTTCATCCTGCTCCATCAGATGGAAGAAACCACCCGTACTGGCATTTTCATATGCATTTCTATCCACCGCTTCTGCGCTCTGCAACAATAAAAAAATTCAGAGTGGGATACGAAATGCTGGCCAGTCCGCAGCGGGATATCACTGCAGAATATGTGGCTGATTTGCTACGTAAACAGCCTTCCACACACTATAAATATGTGTAAATAAAAACTGTAACCGATACAGTATAAATAAGAAACTGATTTTATTGAGGCATAAATCATCATGACTTTTTTATGACGGAGGTACCCTCAGGGAAAAATATATTTGTTGGCTGCCTACGCCATTAACACTCATTAAAGACGTACTGACGGCAGTAAAGAAAAACATAATTCCAAATATTTAATCCAGGAAAAGACAAAATGTTACATTCACGATATATATTATTTACAAGTATTCTTTTGTTATTTGCAACGATGATAGCCTGCACTGAGGGAAATACTCAAAACCAGAGTGACGAGGAGTGGGAACAACTTTTTAATGGCCAAAATCTTGACGGTTGGGATTTAAAAATCACAGGGTATGAGCTTAATGATAATGCATACAATACATTCCGGGTCGAAGACGGCTTGTTGAAAGTACGGTATGATGAATATGATGAGTTCACCGGGCAGTTTGGGCATATATTTTATGACAAGCCGTTTTCTTACTATCGGTTGAAGGTAGAATATCGATTTATAGGAGAACAGGCGCCAAACGGCCCCGCTTGGGCGCTTCGTAATAATGGCATCATGTTTCATTCGCAATCTGCGCAGAGTATGGAATTGGATCAGGACTTTCCTGCTTCAGTAGAGTACCAGTTACTGGGTGGTGATGGGGAAGAAGAGCGTTCGAATGGCAATATATGTACACCTGACACACACGTTGTACTAAACGGGGAGCTTATAACCGATCACTGTACCTCATCTGGCGGACCAACCAATCATGGTGAGGATTGGGTTACCGCGGAGCTTGAAGTACACGGAGACCGCCTTGCACGACATATTATAAACGGGGAATCGGTTATTGAGTACACATCTCCTCAGCTGGATAGCGGACAAATCATCAGCGGCGGGCATTTTGCACTTCAGGCTGAGAGTCACCCAACGGATATCAGGTCAGTAGAAATTTTAAACCTGAAAGGATGCACTAATGAAGATGATCCAAACTATAAAGACTATTATGTGGAACATGATGAGTTTGCTTGTGAGAGTAGCTAATCTGGCATTTATAAGAGTCAGTTGATTGTAAAGCCGGTTTATGGGAAAGTCCGGCTTTATGTTCGGTATTTACTAAAAGAGAGTTTTGCATCGTTGGCACCATAACAGGGGCAGGCAACCGACAGATGGGTATTCCCAAAAAGGAATGCCTGCTGCATAAAGCCTTGTAAAACCGGATCATTCAGTTTGTGTAATCAATCAGCTGCCAAACCTCACTTCTGACAAGATCCCTGGTTGACCATATTTGATTAAAAAACTCCATCAGGTCAACGTTAGGGTTCTGGCTGCGAATGAGTTCCTCATTGAACCCAAACTCAATGTGATCGAGATCGGTAAAATAATTCCCGGTTGCAAAGTTATACCCGTAATTGATTCCACCCGGAGTAACAAGCTGATACATTTCCCATCCTTCCATTGTGTCGGTTTCCAGCCTTTCTTCGTGCAGAGGTTTAGCCACCTCATCTTCCAGCATTTGATATTCCAGTTCCCGGCCAAGTTTAACTTCCATGTAGTCCATCATCATATAATTACTCGGAGCCTCGCTTTGATTATCGTTCAGGCTGTTGCGGATGGTCCAGATTTCTGATTTTGATATGGCGTATCGATTGCGTTCACTTTCCAGGCGGATTGCATCGGTGAAGCTGCTGTTAAAACTATCGAAGGAGCTCATGGAATCCGAAACTGTAACACTTACAAAATTATAATCCCTGTAAGCGCTTCCAGAGTAAAGCACACGGTAAATTGCCCAGCTGTCGATATCAGCGGATGAAACCCGGTCGCGTTGGATTTCTTTCAGACGGTCAATCACGGAATCTGTAAATCGATCCAGCTGTTGTTGATTTACCTCGAGGTAATCAATCTTTATGTACTTACCCTGTTGATTTTGCCCCATTAAACACAGAGGTAACAGTAGTATTGCTAAGGTGAGAGTGAGTAGTTTTGAGGCCATATAATCTCCTTATTTGATTTTATTTGTATAACATCAAGTAACAAAAAATTTTCAAATATTTAAATGAATAGAAGATTTTACCTTAAATTATCCTGTATTTCTAATGAGTATATTTATCAAATTGAGAGATTTTTTAAATGATAATTATTTTCAAAAGTTATAAATAACCCGGTTACAGCATCCTGAGTACGTATGGTTTAGCATTTCTCCTGGTAATAATCACCCCGAATTCTTATGCAGAAATTTTTAGCGGCTAAAAGAAAAAAGATTGATAAATTTCTTAAACCATACAACAATACGATCTTGTGCATTGGACATTCCCGTGGGTCTAAGCGTTATTCTGGCTTATCTATTACTTATAAAAAATACCCTGAGTTCTTGTGGAAAGACTCTAACAAAAGAAGGAGTTACCAGGGAAGAGGCGCTAACTTTAACAAAAATTATTGTGTTTGATACTAATTGGCTGGCCAACAGGGGCGTCATCCCGCACTTGTTTTGTGATATTCTACCGATTTAAGAATCGAACTCAGGTTGTATAGTCTGAAACGCGAACATTCTGGTTTCCACCATCAAATAAAGTCATAATTGTTGTACATTTATTCCCCCATTGAATCAATAATATCATCATCAAACATTGTATGAGTAACGACCTTAAAGTTGCACTTAAAGCTGCCCGCGCAGGTGTGGCCACAATCAAAGGTTTTAAAAACCGTTCATTGAATATTCGGCGCAAAGGGTTTCATGATCTCGTCACGGATGCCGATTTAGCTACTGAAAAAATAATTCTGTCACTCATTAAGGATGCGTACCCGGATGACGAAATCCTTGCCGAAGAAACGGCCGGAAAAAATACATTATCCACTAACCGAACATGGATCGTTGATCCGATTGATGGCACTACAAATTTTGCTCACGATTTCCCGGTATACTGCGTGTCTGTTGCACTTTGGGAAAATAAAGAACCCAAAGTCGGGGTTGTCATCGAGGTAAACAGAAATGAAGAATTTACTGCTAAAAAAGGGGAGGGTGCATGGCTGAACGGGAAACCAATACATGTATCGGATACTGAACATTCTGAACATGCGTTTGTTGCCACCGGATTCCCCTATAACGATTTATCTTTAATTGACTCATACCTTGAACTGTTTCGGCACCTGATGAAAGAACTTCAGGGGATACGCAGGCCTGGAGCTGCTTCGTACGATCTTTGCTGTGTTGCATGTGGTCGGTTTGACGGATTTTATGAGTACTCACTACACGCCTGGGATGTGGCTGCCGCTGCATTGATTATACAAGAGGCCGGCGGTGTGGTTACCAATTGGGATGGGGGTGATGACTGGCTTTTTGCTCAGCGTATGGTTACCGGAAATAAACCCATCCATAACTATCTTCTGAACCAGATTAAAACGTTTATACCGGAAGAAATGCGTAAAAAGATCATGTAATTCAGACCAACTGTAGTTTCTGTCTTTTTAATTACACGATTGTGGCTGTTTTTCATAATTGAATTTCACTTTTATTGATATAATTGCATGGAAACCAAACTTTTTGAAGGCAGGATCGGTTTGGCTCATTGTTTAATGTAAACAACCTCCGGCCAAAACTGATAATCGGAGAAGTTTAAAAATGATCAGCTTAATTCGATGCCAAAATTAAACTCCGATGAAAAATTTATCGACGTTTCAGATTATGGACGTCCTATTGCGACTGCAGTTGCTTTGCGACTTAAAAACAGTTCAGCAACACCGGTTCACATCACGATTCTATTTGGGATCAGCGGTCTTGTTGCAGCTGCTTTTATTTTGTATGAACAATATGCCGCCGCCGGCTTTTTTCTGATTCTCAAATCCATCATTGATGCTATTGATGGCGAACTTGCCCGGGTAAAAGAACGTCCCTCTTATACAGGCCGTTACCTCGACTCAATTTTCGATTACCTGCTGAATTTTATTCTCATTGCCGTTTTATGGTATGTCACAAACAGCTCGCTAACAGCCGCTATTCTTGCTTTTATATCTATACAGCTGCAGGGAACTCTTTATAATTATTACTATGTCATTTTACGACATCATTCAAAAAACGGGGATAAAACCAGTAATATTTTTGAAACAGAAACCCCCGAGGCATATCCGCAGGAAAATCAGGCTACGGTGAACCGGCTCTTTTTGATTTATCGTGGATTCTACTCTCTTTTTGATTGGTGTATTTACAAACTTGATCGTAATGCCAGTGAGGGTGCACCTTTTCCATCCTGGTTCATGAGTATGCTGTCGATATATGGCCTCGGCTTTCAGCTTTTGTTAATGGCCATTTTTCTTACAGTTGGCTGGATCCACTACATTATCCCGTTTTTTATCGGTTATTCAGTCTTAGTAGGATTTTTTATTGCAATCAGGAAAGTGGTATTTACTCCGGAATATTCACAGAATCGATTAGGATAGCTTTTGAATGTGTGCTCTTCAGGAATAAAGTTAACTTTTTGGCTTTTTATTTTGGGTAGTATTGTGCTGACTGAATTTCGAAATTTCGGGTTTTACCGGGTAGTTTTGTATGGTATTTAATGAGTCTTGGCGGGGTTCATCCGACCCTGAGAAATCTGTTTATGTTGTAAATCTCAATTCTATACAATACTGCGAAATTGAAGACTACTGTTACTGATCGCTTATAGAGATATTTTTCAAACGGGTTGAATTCTTAACATCAGGATAGTGACGAAAATCATCGGGAGAAATGAGTTGTGCAGTGCTCTTAAATTGGTGGAATTCTGCAGGGATGTTGTTTTGTATAAAGGTGTCGGGATCTTCGGCCTCTGTAATTGTAGCGGGAAGATTTTTCTTGATGACATCATTCTCTTCAGACCGTGTGAATAAAAAAGTGTCGTTGATATTCAAAGCGTTTTGTAGTGCGTAGATGATATCTTTTAATGTTGCTGCTGCAGGTTTGCCGGTGTCATCAGAATAGACAAGTGAGGAGATCAACAATACCGGCTGGTCAGGTAATCGTTTAAACTGATCAATATCTACCCGGAATGTACCATTTTTAATCCTGATCAGTTCACGCTGGTATCCATTGAGCCCAATCGCCGAAACTCCCTCGTCTGCCAATAGTGCAACCAAACGATTATTAAGATCCTTTATCGCGCGGATTCGGGCATCCTCACGCATCACACCTGTCTGCATTATGCGTTCGGTGTAGTCACTGTCTCCATGGATTATCAAGCCACGCTCTTTATGTGAAGCAATGGCATCTGCGAAAGATTTCAGAAAAAGTCCATTATCAAGGTGATCGTAGTCGAGTGCGGCAATATAGCTAAAGTTCATGATCGTAATTTACTTGATGAAAATGCATAAGGTAGCAGGTGCATCGTATTGTGAGTTGACAGAGATCCATCGCCATGATGAAGCTCAACGGTTCCGCGGGGCATCCATTCCATCAAAACCTGTCTGCATGCGCCACACGGGCTGCTGAAGTCGCCTTTTGGTGCGCTCACCTTAAGTGTTGAAAACTCCCGGAATCCATTCGAAATAGCGCGAAATATAGCAAGGCGTTCAGCACAGAGTCCAAGTGCCCAGCTTTCTAATTCAACATTTACACCCGGTACGAGGCCAGCTTCAGTTTGCAAAATTGCAGCAACCGGAAAATCCGAGTGAGGTGTAACAGCTTTCCCGGTATATTGGGCTAACAATTTTTCCGCAGATGACGGATTAGAAATTACCGGGTCATATGGATTCACATCCTCAGGTAGCTGTTTCAATTGATCCATTCCATATTGCTCAACCCAGTAATTCAGCATCTCAGGTCTGGCCGAATTTGATATGTAAGCCTGAGGAGTATCCAAATTACCGATACAGCTGCAGATAGCCCCGTGGATAGCAGAAATTGTTAGCGGGAAACTAATATTTTCAACTCGAACACCGGGGTAGGCCGTACCTGACGATCCAACAATCACACACCATTCAGGTTCTTTTTTCGAATATGGAGAATAAGCATGCTGTGCCAGAAGTTCGAAATTCATTCGGATTGTTGTATGCTTTTCATAACCGCGTCGGCAATTTCTGCCCGAATTCGACTGATGCCTTGACCCAAATCCCGGTTGGGATAGGTTCGGTTTGTCAAAAGGATAATTGCGATGTTTTCATCGGGATCAACCCAAAGGCTTGTTCCCGTGAAGCCGGTGTGACCAAACGAATTTTCGCCGGTCAGCGATCCCGCTGTACTGAATCCTTCGCTTTTCATATCATAGCCATAGGCCCGCTGGTTGATTGGAGACTGTCGCTGAGTGAATTCTTTAATGATTTCTGACGAAAGGTATTCCCTGCCTGCGTATGTACCGCCATTCAATAACATCTGTGAAAATATAGCGATATCACGCACATTTGAAAACATTCCGGCATGGCCTGCTATGCCATCCATAAACCAAGACCTTTCATCGTGAACTTCCGCCTGCACTGTACCGCGATTGTAGATGTCGTCAATCTCTGTTGGCGGAATCCGGTCGCTCATCCAGCCGCCAATTGATTTTGGATTGAAGTGGCTGCTGTACATACCCATGGGACCAAAAAAGTTGCTGCGTAAATAATTATCAATTCTTTGACTGGAGATTTCTTCTACAATTTCTGCAAGTAGAATAAAACCAAGATCACTGTACACGTAATCTGTGCCGGGTTCATATTCCAGAGGTTCATTTTTGATGGCCTCCAGTATCTCACCGCGGGATTTGAGGCTGTCTACATACACTTTGAATGCCGGTAAGCCGGATGTATGAATCAGCATCTGCCCGATAGTGATGTTCCGTTTATCTGCTGTATCAAATTCAGGTATGAAATCAGCCACGCGATCATCAAGGTTCAGCCGGTCATTATCCACCAGGTGCATCACGGCGGTTGTCGTTCCAATTACTTTGGTCAGTGATGCGAGGTCATAAACTGCATCGCTTGAAACTGCTTCAGTTTTACTGTAGTCATGGTACCCGTATCCTTCGCTCCACACCAGGGCACCGTCTTTCATCACACCCACAACACCGCCGGGGAATGTGGAATCGTCAATTGCCTGCTGCATAATCATATCAACTTTAACAAGAGAATCGGTTCTCATGTCTACTGCCTCGGGAATATCAAACCTGAGGGAGGAGTGATTAAAACTCAGCCCCTCGCCGGTGGTGTACATTCCCGGAATTTCTGAAGTGAGTTTGCCGTTTACCGTTTCAGCGGCAAACAGTCCCGGCACCGATTGCTGTACCTGGTTGGCATCCGACGACCAGGCAAGCACATGAGCGTTTACATCCGGTATATCACGCACGATATAAGGATTTCCAAAGGCCATAAGTACAGATGGCTTGTCGATTTGTGTTAACTCATCTACGGTTTCACGGATCTCTTCCGGTAACTGAATCGGTTGGTGGGAGCGAACCATTACAAAAGAGCCTATTACCACCAGATCGGCCTGTTCAGCTGCTTCCAGAATCTCATCTTTTTCTTCCTCTGTTGTTCGTTGATCGATGTTTTGAAAGGAGACTCTTCGGTGGTACTTTCGCATTTCCCGGGCCAGGTTACTACCGGTAGACCCTGACCGGTCATCAGCAACGGTTACTACCAGTACATTGGGATATTTTGTGTCTGTGACAGGTAAAATGTCCCCCTCATTACTCAATACAGTAAGAGATTGGCGGGCAATGGAATTTGCTAAAGCCTGGTAGTTTTTCGTGTGTATGAGAGATTTTAATTGCTCAGTATCCACCCGGCTGCTGTCAAAAACACCGCGTTCTTTTTTCAAAGTGAGTAATTTCCTGACAGAATGGTCGATACGCTCTTCACTAATTCGTCCAATTTCAACAGCTTTAACCGCATCGGCAATAGCGGTTAGTTCATCGGGGCTGATTAGCATCAGATCAGCTCCAGCAAGCAGCGATAATACTGCAGCTTCGCCGGGGGCATAATGATTTGTAATACCCTGCATTTCAAGGCCATCCGTAACTACGAGCCCTTCAAAATTAAGGGAATCTCTCAATATTCTGTTCAGCACTGATGCATCCAGAGTTGATGGCATACCAATATTATCGCTGATGTTCGGGTAGGCAATATGCGCACTCATCACACTTTGAAGCCCGCTTTCTATGTTTACTTTAAAAGGCACCAGTTCCAGGTTTTGAATACGCTCCAGATCATGCGTAATTGTAGGCAGGGCAAGGTGCGAATCGGTGTCAGTATCACCATGGCCGGGAAAATGTTTTGCGGTAGCCAAAACTCCTTCACTTTCAATTCCCTGAATCATTGCATTGCCATATTCGGCTACAATCTCCGGTTCTCCACCGTACGAACGGACATTAATCACCGGGTTATCTGGGTTGTTATTAACGTCCAGTACGGGTGCAAAGATCTGGTGAACACCCAGTGCTTTTGCTTCGCGCGCTGTTATTTTCCCCTTCAGATATGCATTCTCAGTATTTTGCGTAGCCGCTATCCCCATAGCGGGTGTGAAACGAGTAGTCCCCCGAACCCGCATAGCAGCACCAAATTCCATATCCTGAGAAATCCAGAGCGGGATTTCTGAAAGTTCCTGCAGCTCGTTTGTCATCATTGCCTGGCCATACACGTCTCCCTGCATAAAAATAATGCCACCAACTTTTTGATCCCTTACCAATCGCTTCAGGCGCAGGTATCGCGTTTCGTTTTCGTTGGTAAAACTGCCGTATGCCGGCACAACAAATAGTTGTGCAATTTTTTCACGCAGTGTCATGCTGTTCAGCAAGGAATCGATATCTACATCTGATGAGAATGAGGTGCGGGTGTCAACTTTGTATTTTTCGTCAGACGGATCAAGCAACGGGGGAATGACATACTCTTTTACTTGCTCGTCGGAGAGTGATTCGGATGATTTACAACCTGCTAAAAAAAGTAAAGAGGATAATAAGAGCGAAACAATTAAAGTCAGAAGGGTATATGATCGCATCATTTATTTTGGAATCAGTTTATATAATTGAGTTAATACGGCTCGATAGTAAACCCAAACGTATTACGTGCATAGTAAGGTACAACATTATCCTTTTTTCACTGAATTGAGAGCGGTTCCAATTTTGTTGTTTGGGCGTTTACCTCACGGAAGAACGTGCTGTCGGAGTAAATGTAGCGGTATCGCCCCTCAAGCCATAGATCTGTCTGGTCGGCATAATTTGTTGAGAGCGGATGGCCGGACTGGCCTGTTGGTAATACCGAGAAGGAACGTGATAAATTACTGAAATCAACAACTCTTCGGATTGAAGGACCCAATGTCATTTCAAACGGTTTATTCCAGCTGTATTCTCCTTTATTAATGGTCATACCATGGCCGGGAACAGGGTGGGGCCCTTCGCTCAGCAGGTTTTCCACAATCAGGCGCAGTGCACCGGGTGCCTCAGAGTGGGCAGCAATATCAGCCAGAAGAGGAGGTTTAAGTGTAAGTGTGTGGAGCGCTTCCCATCGCCACTCGAACGGCTCTTCGCCAAGCTGCTCGGTAAGTTGACCAATGGTTTTGTTCATTGCGGTTTGTATTGTATTTAATCGGAATCTCTCCGTCTCTTCATCGGCAATATTAAAATATGAACTTCCGTCGGTTAAAATAGAGGTTACCATCCGTACCGGAAGATACTCCAGCCTGAATATCCCCTCAAGAAGATGAGCCGGTACATCCCTCTGTAAAAGTTCGCCTGAAAGATTGATAAAAAAGAGATCAAAAATAGTAGCTGCTGTAGAATTGACGGTATAACGATAATCCCAGTTTTCCAGGTAGGTTAAAACAGTCTCGAATTCATCCTCCTGCTGAGCTGACCTGAGCAAAGGAAGCAGAATTTCAATAAGCTCTGCTGCATGGATTGAATAGACATCATTCTGAATTTGACGCATGAACTCTGCATCAGTGCGCTCCGCATCATCAATAAGGTTTTGAATTCGGGTAAAACGTGAATCGGATGCCCAAAATTGCCCGATGTACCAGGGGTATGATTCAGAAACCACACTGTTATTTGCATTTATCACGTACCCGCTGGCCGGATTGACGGACCGGGGCATCTGCTCAAAAGGAATAGTATCCTGCCAGTCGTCTTCGGATTGCCATCCTTCAGCAAACTGGAGGCCCGGGGCCGTTCGTGCCGGAAGCCGGCCCGCCCCGATCCGGGCAATGTTATCTTCATTATCTGCATAGATAAAATTCATGACAGGAGAACCGAAATGCTCGAGTCCGCTAAGGAAATCCTGCAGTGTCTCTGCTCGATTGAGCTCGTAGAACGACTGTAATTCATGAGAAACATTGTGCCCGCCCCAACGCAAAGATACCGGCTGAATTCCCAGGTGAGAACTGTCAGGGTGTACTGAGTTTATAACAGGTCCATACTGCGTTTCTTGTACCCGAAAAAGCTCATCATCACTTCCTTCAACTTTTATTATCTCCTGGCGCCATTCAAAGTTTTCAAACACGGCCTCCCCGTTCGTGCTGTCTGCGACGTATTGGGATGGATTTTCAGGATTTGTTTGAATAAGATAGAAATCGGTATCGTCAGCCATCATGTTGGTAACAGACCATGCAAGGTTGCTATTTTGACCCAAAATGATGAACGGGGCCCCGGGTATTGTTGCGCCTGTGATGGTTTGATCGGGTAAAGTGGCATGCAGTTCATACCAGAAACCGGGAATACTCAACCCCATGTGTGGATCACCTGCAAGAAGCGGGGCACCTGTATTTGTTTGGGAGCTGTTGAGGGCCCAGGCATTACTACCAACGGCAGTGCCGCGTTTCTGCAAAATGGAATCAATAGCCTGTTCGTTCTTCAGAAGACTATATGCAAGAGATTGGGCAGTTTCCGCGTTGGGTGAAACCGTTCGGGCCGAAAGTTCAGGAAGAAATTCTTCCGGTAAAAGTTGATCAATTTTATTGATACCACTCTCTGCAGTAAGCAGGGCCAATGCCAATTCACTTTTCCACTGAATATTCTGGTCCCACGCCATCAGGCGGCTTACGGCAATTGAATGAACCGGTGTCCACTCAATGGGGTCTATCTCCAGAAGATTCATCTCAACAGGTAACCGCTGCCTGTTCTGTTCAACGAAATCATTTATCCCGTCGGAATAGTGTTCAAGAAAAGACATGATTTCGGGTGAAGTGTCATCATGGATTTTATTGGCGGTTTCCCAAATTCCAAGTGTGCGCTGGTGTTTATCAATCTCAATAAACGATTCTCCCAAAAACTCGGCAAAGCGCCCCTCGGCCATTAATTGGGAGAGTGTGAGCTGCCAAAGCCTGTCGCGTGCATGAATATACCCAATGGTGTAATAGAGATCAGATTCATTATCTGAATAAATATACGGCACTCCATACGGATCCCAGTGAATATCTACGGCAGATTGAAGGCCGGGAAGGTTGTGATTAGCCTCCGGATCAGGCAGCTGATTGTAAAATGTATGATAAATGGCAATGCCGGCCGCGCCGATGATCAGAATCAACAAAAAGAGAACGATTCTAAAAAAGACTTTCATAGACGATTAACGAGTTGTACCGGTAAATTTGGATTTGTAAATCCTCGCTAAAATACATACTCTCAACTCCGAATGAAATCAACGAAATGGAAAACTCTAAAGATCAGAAGACAATGAGTACCTTTAAAAATATCACGGTTGTAGGTGGCGGAACAATGGGAAATGGTATTGCTCATGTTTTTGCTTTAAACGGGTTCAAGGTAACTCTTTTAGAAACATCTAATGATCTTGCTGAACAGTCAGTTAACAGGATCAGCAAGAATTTGCTGAGGATGGTGGAGAAAGAAAAAATTTCAGATGGCGAAAAAGATCAGGCACTTTCACGCATTACCACAACTGTTGATACTGCAAAAGCCGTTGCAAATGCAGATCTTGTGATAGAAGCCATACCGGAAGTTTTTGAACTTAAGGAAAAGGTGTTCCGCGACATTGATAAACATGCTCCTGAAAAAGCAGTTTTTGCTTCCAACACCTCATCCATCTCCATAACTAAGCTTGCTGAAACAACAGGCAGGCCAAACCAATTTATCGGCATGCACTTTTTTAATCCTGTTCCGGTCATGAAACTTGTTGAGGTTATTAACGGACTGAAAACAGATCCAGAAATTACGGATGCTATTCTGGAACTATCTGATCACATAGGGAAAGTGGCTGTACCGGCTAACGATTCACCGGGCTTTGTATCCAACCGCGTGTTGATGCCTATGATAAATGAAGCCATCTTTTGTGTGTATGAAGGAGTGGCAAAACCAGAAGATATTGATAGTATCATGAAACTGGGAATGGCTCATCCAATGGGGCCTCTCCGGCTTGCTGACTTTATCGGGCTTGATGTATGCCTGAACATTCTTGAGGTTCTGTACGATGGATTTAAAGATCCAAAATATCGTCCCTGTCCGCTGCTTGTACAAATGGTGGATGCCGGAAAACTCGGGAACAAAACAGGAGTTGGATTTTTTGAATACAATTAAAACTCCGCTCATAAATTGAGTGGCTTTCAACCTTTTGCAATCAGCAACTCCCAACTAATAAAGTAACTTACGCACTGCCAGCTATGATTGATCTCCGAAGTGATACAGTAACGAAACCAACAGCAGAGATGCTTAAGGCCATGACCGAGGCTGAAGTTGGCGATGATGTGTTTGCAGAAGATCCTACGGTAAATACATTTGAACAGAAGATGGCCAATTTATTTGGGATGGAAGCCGGGTTGTTTGTGCCAAGCGGAACCATGAGCAATCAACTTTGTCTGCATGTATTAACAGAGCCCGGTAACGAGGTAATTATTGATGAGCTGGGACATATTTTTAATTACGAATCATCCGCAGCAGCTCACTTATCGTCGGTTCAGCTGCGCCCGGTGAAAGGGGAGCGCGGAAAGTTAACACCTGCACAGATTGAACCTGCTATCCGAACCACAAACGAATGGGATCCTCACACCCGCGTGATTGCCCTTGAGAACACAACGAACAAAGGTGGCGGTGCCTGTTACAGCAAACATGACCTGTTAGCCATTAAAACTCTGGCAGATGATCACAATTTGAAAATTCACCTTGACGGTGCCCGAATATGGAACGCGATGACGGCATCAGGTATTGAGCCGGAGTTTTTTGGTGAGATTGCAGATACTGTCTCCATATGTTTTAGCAAAGGTTTGGGGGCGCCTGTTGGTTCAATGATGCTCTGTTCGGCCGGGAATAAAAAATCAGCCCGGCGTCATCGGAAGATGTGGGGAGGGGGGATGCGGCAGATTGGTTTGCTTGCCGCTGCCGCAGATTTTGCAGTTGATAATCACTGGCCACTGATGGAAAAAGACCATAGCCGTGCAAAACAGTTTGCAGAGGCCTTGGACAAATCCGAGGCGTTCACGATCGATTTGGACACGGTGGAAAGCAACATTATACTATTTGATCCAGTCGAAGGCCTGGCCACAGACTGGGTTCAGAGGTTTAGTGAGAATGGAATTGGCGTAGTACCGTTTGGCAAGCACACGATCAGGGCCACTTTTCACTTTCAGATCTCGGATCAGGAGTTTGAGCAGGTA
>JAWLEH010000132.1:0-6945 GCA_041686215.1 Balneolaceae bacterium
GTGGCTGCGGCAAGTGAAACCGCAGAGGACACGGAGAGACGCAAAGGAAGGATGAAGGATGATGAAGGGGTAGTCCTTAGCGCTTATCCATCGAAATGAAGAAAGAGGATCTACCATCATGTCTGTCTCCCGGGATATTTAAACCTCAACAAAAATTTCATTTATCACATAGACATGCGGAAAATTCACTTTTAAAGATCAACCCAACCCAACTTTTATTTACCTGCCAGTTTGGGTATTATTACAGCGAAAGTTTTAACCCGCAAATTTTGACGAAAAACGTGTATCCGTATGAAAATTCATGAGTATCAGGCCAAGGAAATTTTAAAAGAGTATGGCGTTGCCGTTCCTGACGGTGTTGCCGCAGAATCTGTTGAGGATGCCGTATCAGCAGCTAAAGAAATGAAAGAAAACGGGGCATCGCTCTTTGTCGTGAAAGCGATGATTCATGCCGGCGGACGCGGTAAAGGCCGCACGAAAAACAGTAACGCGAAAGGAGTCATTCTCTGCAAAACGATTGATGAAGTGAAGCAGGCGGCCGAAGATCTGCTGGGTGATACGCTGGTGACCATCCAGACCGGTGATGAAGGGCAGAAGGTCAACACCATTTATGTAACTGACGGTGTGGATATCGAACAGGAGTTTTACCTGGGGATTCTGCTGGATCGCGGCAATAGCAAGAATGTAATTATGGTATCCACCGAGGGTGGAGTGGAGATCGAAAAAGTTGCCGAAGAAACACCCGAAAAGATCATCAAAGAGTGGGTGGAGCCCGGAATGGACCTGCAGCACAACCAGGCACGACGCCTGGCTTTCGCACTTGGGCTGGAAGGCGATGCCTTTAAAAAAGCCGTGAAATTTATCATGGCTCTATATAAGTGCTATGAAGAGACCGATGCAAACCTTGTTGAGATCAATCCGCTGGTGAAAACCCCTGGTGGGGATGTGATGGCGCTGGATGCCAAATTCACATTTGATGAAAACGCCATGTTCCGCCAGAAACAATATGCGGAGCTTCGGGATGAATCTGAGGAAAACCCTATTGAACTGGAAGCCTCTAAATTTGGCCTGAATTACATCAAGCTTGATGGCAACGTGGGCTGTATGGTAAACGGTGCCGGCCTGGCCATGGCAACGATGGATATTATCAAGCTCTCCGGCGGCGACCCCGCCAACTTCCTGGATGTGGGCGGCGGTGCCAATGTAGACACCGTGAAAAATGGTTTCCGTATCATCCTGGAAGATGAAAATGTAAAGGCGATCCTGATCAATATCTTTGGTGGCATTGTGCGCTGTGATCGCGTCGCCAACGGTGTGATTGAGGCAATTAAAGACCCGGAGATTGCGAAGAAGGTTGAAAATGTACCGATCATCGTTCGCCTGCAGGGCACCAACGCCAAGGAGGCGAAGGAGATCATCGACAACAGCGATCTGAATGTGATTTCTGCCGTACTGCTGAAAGAAGCCGCTGATGCAGTATCAGACGTATTGGCTGCGTAAAATGAGCCTGCAGAATGGTTGAATCTCTGCAACATTACGGGCTCGGGCTGGTATGGTACAAACCTGAGTTCGATTTAAAAATAATGGTAGCAGTCGGAAAAGGGCGTCATCTCGCACTTTCCCGGGGGATCCGTGCGGGGGTTGCGTGATCTACTGTTCATATCAAAGGCATGACATAGTTGCTGATGAAATAACGTAACAATCACACTTTTTCGACTGTTTTTGGTAGTATTTGACAAAGTTAAGAATAGAATAAAAGAAGCGAAGAAGGCGGGTAGTTTAGCTACCGGTCTTTTTCGTTTCTTTTTGTTTCTGATTATCATCTCCGGCCGATTTGGGAAAGGTAAGCCTGAACCGTGTGTCCGGGGAAGACTCAACCGAAAGATGGCCGTTGATCTGCTGAGTAAGAACCTGGAGCAGGGTAACACCAAGACTCTGCGCGTTATCCATACTGAAATCATCCGGAAGCCCATCCCCATCATCGGTTACCTCTACCTCCACATGATTATCAATTTCCCGGAGTGAAACCGTAATATTGCCTTTATGAGTGTGGTTGAAGGCGTGTTTAAAAGAGTTGTTGATTAATTCATTGCAAATCAGACCTACCGGAACGGCCGTTGTCATATCAACTTTCACATCCTCGAGATCAAGATGGATATCCACCCGGTTTTGGCGAGAGCGATAAGTATGGGAGATCATTTCGGAGAGTTCATCAAGGTAGTCTGCCAGTTCAACTTCAGAGAAAATCGTGGTCTCATAAAGTTTCTCATGAATCAGGGCAATTGATTTAATTCTCGACTGCACGTTCCTGAACGATGGTTTCAGTTCGGCAGGAACCTCATCTTTTTGCAGTTCAATCAAGCTGGAAACAATGGCCAGGTTATTCTTCACGCGGTGGTGAATTTCAGCAAGGAGGGTCTGTTTTTCGTTGAGCGACTGATCCAGTTTTTCCATCTGCCGTTTTCGAACAGATATATCTCTTACATTTCCGACGATAGCCACCGGGGTACCGTCTTCGTCACGCACAAGAGCCCGTTTGTTGTTTACCCAGATATACGTGTCATCGGCGCGTTTAACCCGAAACTCACTGTCTTCAACCATGGTCTCTTCAACCTGGTCTGACCTGTTTTGCTCATTCCGTTTTCGCATGCGTTCGAGATCTTCCGGGTGGGTTCGCTCAAGAATAAGTTGAGGGCCACCTTCCATTACCTCTTTGGGATCAAGCCCGAGCATATCTTTCACAGAGCTGCTCATATAGTCGTATTTCTCGGAACCAATGTTAATTTGATAGATTACATCCCGTGAGTGATCGAGAACATTGCGGAATTTATGATCCGACTGGACCAGTTTCTCATTGGCTCTGCGAAGGCTTTTCATGTGGGAGACCGCAAAATACGCAGCAATGAAAATAAATACGGTAGACAGCAGAATGTTAACCCAGAAGATGAACGTACCTGTTTGACGGCCCGCCCTGGTCATTGCTGCCGAAAAATTTTGTTCGGTAAGGCTGAGGCGCTGATCAATTTCAGAAATTGCCGAATAGTAGGCGTCTATTTCACTGCCGGAAAGGGGGCCGTCTTGCAGCGATGCCCGAACCTCTTCGCCAAGCTGAACTTTCTCATCCATAAGTGTCTCGCCGTTTTCCCAGAGTCCGAGAGCCTCTTCAATCGGGTCCATCCAACCGAAATTCAGGAATAGCCAGATCATCTCATCCACATCATCGGGATGCTTATTGCCTTGTAAAAATCCCTGCCGGGCAGTTTCAAGATCAGGTGAATCCAGCATTAGAGCCTGGCGCCCAACCCGGTCGCCCTCAATGACCTCAAAAGCATCTTTAAACCGGTTGTAGTTCTGGTCATCACCGGAGTAGACGTAGCGCATCAGGTAGATCGTAGCTTCTTTCTGTGCTTTGGCCCACTCAGATTCTCCGCTGATATATCCGCGATTTCCGTCCTGCAGTTTATTTCCGAAATAGTTTACAATACCCAGAGAAAGCCCGAGAAGAATAAAAATGGCAATGACAGGGTAAAGTTTTTGGTTATGTTTCATAGTTGATCTCATCACTGTGAGAACAAAAATTGTTCCCTCATCGTATTCATGTTACCAGGTATTGGAATTCTGTGAGTTTCTCAGCCACATACAATAGACAAAAGCTTACAGAAACGAAACATGAATAGCTATTCGAAGCTTTCTAATGAATATCTCTGCTGATAGAATTGCATGTATGAATACTGACTGACTTATCGGCAATAATTGTTAAATTGTTAATCGAATATCATCCGCAGGGATTTTCACATATCTCATACAACCAATTGCTTTAGATTTTTCATGATTCAAACCGATTCGCTCACCCGCCGACTTTACGCAACCGATGCTTCACTCTACGAGGAATTTCCGTCCGGGGTAGCGTTTCCCCGTAATGTTGCTGAAATCCGTTCACTGGTTGAACAATCAGAAAGCCAAAATTTTTCAATTACGGCTCGTAGTGCAGGAACAAGTCTTGCCGGACAAACTACAGGAGACGGCGTGATTATGGATGTATCCCGCTATATGACCCGAATTCTGGAGATTGATCCTGAAAAGCATATTGCACATGTGCAGCCGGGTGTCATCCGCGATACGCTGAACCGGGAGGCCGCAGCGCTCGGACTTCAGTTTGGACCGGATACCGCCACTACCAACCGCTGTATGATTGGCGGCATGATTGGAAACAACTCCTGTGGCTCGTTCTCTATCAAACACAAAACCACCCGGGAACATATTCTCGAAGTGGAAGCGATATTGAGCGACGGATCGCACGTTGTTTTTAAGCCGCTTACAAACCAGGAATTGAACGAAAAGCTGGCTCTCGAAACGCTGGAAGGCACGATTTACCGTGGGATGATTGATCTGCTGAAAAAGAACCGCGACAAGATTTTTGACCACTATCCCCATCCCGATATCATCCGGCGGAATACCGGCTACGCGCTCGACCGCCTGTGCGAGATGGATCCCATCACCCCGGGTGGGCGGCCGTTCAACCTTGCTGAGCTGCTTTGTGGCAGTGAGGGAACCCTGGCGATGACGGCATCGGCCAAACTGAACCTTGTGCCGCTGCCCACAGCCAAAACCCTGGTTATTCCGCAGTTCTCCTCTATTCACGAGGCGATGAAGGCAACCGTGGAAATTGTGAAGTGGAAACCCGCCGCCGTGGAGCTGGTAGATGACATCATTCTGGACGCCACCAAAGGAAACATCGAGCAGAGCAAAAACCGGTTTTTCCTTGAAGGAGAGCCCAAATGTATCTTGATTGTACAGTTTGAGGGCGATGATCTTAAAGAACTGGAGGCGCATTCCGCCGGATTGGCAAAAAAACTGAAGGAACTTGGGTACGGTTATGCCCACCCGTTTTTATCGGAGCCGGTAAAGATGAAGAGAGTTTGGGACCTGCGTAAAGCCGGCCTTGGCCTGTTGATGGGGCTGGGGCGGAAAAGCCCGTCACCAACATTTGTAGAGGACACGGCCGTGCGGGTGGAAGACCTTCCCGATTATGTGGAGGAGTTTCAGCAGATCCTGGATAACCATAACACTTCCTGCGTGTTTTATGCGCATGCCTCGGTGGGTGAACTGCACCTGCGTCCGGTTGTGGACACGATGAAACCGGAGGGAATTCAAACCATGAAAGAGATTGCGAAGGAGGTGGCCAACCTGGTGAAAAAATACCGGGGATCGCTTTCCGGGGAGCATGGCGACGGCCGGGCCAGGGCACCCTATATTGAAACCGTACTGGGCAGTGACATGATGCCGCTTTTGCGACGTGTAAAAGAGATTTGGGATTCTGAATATCAATTCAATCCGGGTAAAATACTCGATCCCAAACCCATTGATAGTGATCTGAGGTTCAGCCCGGACTACCAGCCCCCCGACGTAGATACAGTTTTTAACTGGAGAAAGGCTGATGGATTTGACAGCGCAATTGAGCAGTGTAACGGGGCCGGCGTGTGCCGGAAACTGGCCGGAAGCGGTGGTACGATGTGTCCCTCGTATCACGCCACACATGAGGAAAAAGATAACACCCGCGGCCGGGCAAACCTGTTCCGCCAGCTCTTTTCCGGAAAACAGGCGGATGCGTTCTCATCTGAAGAGTTAAAAGAAGCGCTGGACCTCTGCCTGAGCTGTAAAGCGTGTAAGAGCGAGTGCCCCGCGAATGTAGATATGGCCAAAATGAAGGCGGAGTTTATGAATGGATATCATAAGCGAAACGGAACCACAGCAGGGGAGCGGTTCTTTGGTCAGCCCGAAAAACTGTACCCGCTGGCCTCGCTTTTCGCACCGCTGACCAATTATATCAATAAACAGAAGCCAACGAAGATTTTATTGGAAAAGCTGTTTGGGATCGATCGCAGGCGGGATCTTCCGGAATTTGCAAATCAAACGTTTAAATCCTGGTTCAGGAAGCATAAAAGTGAATACAACGACGAAGGAAAACGCCCCGTTCTTTTGCTGGTAGATGTGTTCACAAATTACCACGAACCCGGAATTGCAATTTCGGCATGCAAAGTTCTAAGGCATCTGGGCTATAGCGTAATGATGCCCGGCATCTGGCCGACAGGGCGCCCGCAACTATCCAAGGGATTACTGGATGATGCTTCAGAGATTTGTGAGGAGAATCTCAAAAGACTTTTTCCTTTTGCGGAACTTGGAATTCCCATTGTGGGCCTTGAGCCGAGTGAAATACTGACGCTCCGGGATGAATATACCGACCTTTGCAGTGATGACGATCTGGAAAAGGCGAATACTATTGCAGAGCACACCTTTCTCTGGGAGGAGTTTCTGACCACCGAACTGGCAGCCACCGGTCCTGCAGATATTGGCAAAGGAGAGGAGGTTCAGGTTCATGGCCATTGCCACACGAAAGCTCTTGTGGGCAATGACCCGCTGGTACAGGCTTTTAAGCTGCTTGGGTTTAATCCGGTGGAAATGCAGACAGGCTGCTGTGGAATGGCGGGCAGTTTTGGTTACCAGGATGACAAGTATGATGTATCGATGAAGGTAGGTGAGCAGGTCCTTTTTCCGCAGCTTCGTGCAATGGATGAAAACACCACTGTTTGTGCACCGGGTTTCTCGTGTCGTCATCAGATTGCGGACGGAGTACAGAGAACAGCTAAACATCCGGCGGTCATTATAGCCGAAAAACTGTAGATTGCAGTGTGCCGTAATTACAAATCTGCGAATAGATAGGTTATAACTTGCCGGGGAGAAAGATGCTAAGGATTTTACATTCCAGCAGCATCCTATAAGTGAAGAATCTGTTCGGGAAGGTAGTGCATACATCGAACATCGCTTAAATAATTTAGATTTACTCTCCGGACTCACCCTATTTCCCTCTCTATACAAATAGAGAGGGATCTAAAGTCTTAATTATTTAAGCTTGATTGTGAGTTGATCTACTTTTTGGACAGCCTC
>JAWLEH010000132.1:7045-8556 GCA_041686215.1 Balneolaceae bacterium
TTGGTAAATTTAAACACGGGTAATTTCTGAGGGGGTTAAAATTTTCACGATTATGAAAACACTTTTTTTATTTGCAATCCTATCCTTCTCATTTGTTGGGTGTAACTCTCAAACAGCTGATCCTCAGGAAGAAGAGGATCTCGTATGTATCTTTAAAAATCCTGTAGTCCAGGGGGCTGATCCCTGGATTGTTCAAAATGACGGGATGTATTATGCATCTGAATCAGCGAATGGCGGTATTCAAATTTTCAGGTCGGAGCAGTTAACGGAGGTACTAAAATCCGGGAATCATGCCGAAGTCTGGCGGCAACCGGCAACCGGATGGAATAGTCAAAACCTCTGGGCACCGGAGCTGCACTATATAGAGGGTGAGTGGTTTGTTTATTATACGGCCGGTGCTTCCGGGCCCCCTTTCATTTCTCAACGGTCGGGTGTGTTGAGGGCGCGTACCGATGATCCTCATGGCGATTACGAAGAAATGGGAATGCTTTATACAGGAGACAATATCGAAACCCGGGAGGACGAAAAGTGGGCTATTGACCTGACTGTTCTGGAGCATGAAGGAAACTTATATGCTATATGGTCTGGCTGGGAAGAAAACGCAGATACAGATCGAACTCCACAACATCTGTACATTGCTGAAATGGAAAACCCGTGGACCATTAGCAGTAACAGGGTTCAAATATCATCACCCGAAGAAGACTGGGAAACCGGTACAGAGCTGGCGATCAACGAAGGGCCGGAGATTTTGAAAAATGGGGATCAGGTCTTTGTGATCTATTCTGCAAGTGAATCCTGGCTACCTGCCTATAATCTCGGGCAATTAGAATTGGTTGGAGATAACCCCATGGATCCGGGAAGCTGGGAAAAATCAGGCCCTGTATTTCAGGGTAGCGGGGAGGTGTATGGAGTAGGGCATGCAAGTTATGCGCGATCGCCTGATGGAACTGAAAACTGGATCGCTTACCATACCAAAGTGGATGAAGAGCCGGGCTGGGATCGTGTGGTCCATCTGCAGCCCTTTACCTGGAATCAAGACGGTTCACCCAATTTTGGAAGCCCGGTCCAGCCTGGAAAAGAAATTGAACGGCCTTCCGGCGAATGTGAGGAGGAGTAATGGAAAATTAAATTTTTTTGGCTCCGGCCTGCCGATTCAGTTGAATGCTGCAAAATTACAGTTCAACGATGCCGGCTTTTACGGGATCCGCGATTATCTCTGCATTCTTTTTCCGGCAATTGAGTTGGCCGAAAATCTATACAATACGGAAAGCTTAGCTTGTTTAAGGCCGGCAACAACTTTGCGGCTTCACCAAAAAGGATTGAAAATCAGTGCAATAATCTTTTGAAGTATTCACCTCATTATGCCTATCTTTGACAGCTAACAAAAGTTAGCGAGTGGCAGTGATAAAAAATGATGACAACAAATAAACGACATTTGGTGTCCATTTTAAATCACAGAACCCTTATAGAAGGGTGAAAACGCCGTTTAAAAAACTCAGGGCCCGTAGCTC
>JAWLEH010000028.1:0-34327 GCA_041686215.1 Balneolaceae bacterium
TGTACTGTTAGACAGCTGGTTTACAATACCGGGTACAAATATAAAAGTTGGGTTAGACCCGATTATAGGCCTCGTTACAGGCCTTGGAGATCTGGCCGGTGCCTCTCTTTCTGTCTACTTTATGTTTTATGCCACAAAACTGGGGGCAAATACGTCCGTTCTGCTGAGAATGTTTATGAATATCATGGCGGATTTGATCATTGGAATGATTCCAGTTTTGGGTGATCTCTTTGATGTGGCCTGGAAAGCAAATCTCCGGAATGCTAAACTGCTCGAAAAGCTGGAAGCGGAACCCGAGAAACTTGGAAATGAAAGTACTGTATTGATATGGCTGCTGTTTACCGCACTTGTTCTGATTTTGATTGGGATCGTCATAGCCATTGTCTGGGCCATTGCAGAGGTTGTGGGTTTCATTTTTTGACAGCCTGATATTTTTCAAATCTCTACTTAAAAAGAAAAGCGGACACCTTCCGGTGCCCGCTTTGTGGTCTCTATAGATTGCGTATTTATCTGCTTTATCTACCTGTTTGCTGAAGAAGTTTGACCTTCCATAAGTGCCGGTTCCGTAACAGTATTATCATCGAGAGAAACAGATGTTTGACTGTACATTCTGCCGTTCAGGGTTGCTCCTTTTTCCATCGTTATATTATTCATTGACAGGATGATCCCTTCGAAACGGGCGTTCGGGCCGATGGTTACATTGCCTTCTGCATGCCAAATGATATTTTCAGCGCGGGCACCGTTGGTTAATGTAAAGACGGTATTTTCATCTACAACAAGATTCTCACCTGTTTTGAAAATCCACACATCATTTGCACCACCTGAAAGTGTAACATTGGATTCTATGTAAAGGGAATCACTCCATTGATGTACTCCGGGGAGTAATTCTGTGGTGTGAAAAGATTCACCCGCTTGGCTTGTTACTGAATCTCCTTCCTGCGCGGAAACATCATCATAGGCCTTCATCATATCCTCGATAGCTGCAGTGACATCAGTGAAGAGTTTATCATTCTGATTCGACTGCAATACAAATGTCTTATCGGAATCTGCCTGAAGCTCTGTGGAAATGCCGTTATTCTCTTTTTCGGCGCTATCAGCTAAAGATCCTTCGCCGGTTTGACCCGTTATCCTGGATTCTGATTTGGTATGAATAGAATCTTTTGCAAGAATAACATAGAGGCCTGCTGTCCCGAGATCAATCGTAGTTTGATTCTCAGTAAGTAAAGCATACGTGGTGCTGAAATCGGTTTCGTTAGTTTGCATACCATAGGTGCTAACTTGATTATCAGAGTAGGCCGTACCCGGTGTGCCTGCAGTTGTAAAACTCCAGTTGTGATCATTTTCAAGCGCTATATTTTCTGAGTTTTTCACACCAGTTGTTACCGTAAATGTGTAGAGCGTTCCTTCTTTCAACCCACTGATTGGCGTAAAAAGTGCTGTTTTATCGGAATAACTGATGGATCCACTCACCGCAGATGTTGAGTACTGCATACTATTTCCGGATTTTTTCAGTGGTGCCCGGCCTCTGATTTGATCGTTCCGCATTTGTCCATGCATTTCACTCGCTGTATCTGCATAATTAGCCTGTAACAGTAATGTAGTACCATCGATTGTTGTTCCATCCATTTCATTGCTGAACGTGATTTCTATAACGTCCCCCGGTTCAACATTCATCGCGTTGCCGGAGGGGCTCGTTGACACTATGATTGGAGTTTCTGCTTCAGGTTCAACAATGGTGGTTAAATCCTGTGATATTCCCGCCGTGGCTAAACTTGTGACCCAAAGAGTGGTAAGGGCAATGCTTTTAAAAAAATGTTTGTCTGTTCTCATGATCTTATTTTTAAGGAATTAGTGTGAATTAATTATCACACCTCTAACCTGCTAAAAAATTACATGAGAGTTGTTACAGCATACCCGGGATGAGTTACAGATTTCATTGAAACATCTATACTCTATTGGTGTCGTATAGTCTTCAAATTGTAAGAAAATGATTTACAAATGAGACAGCCAGAAGTGTTGGAGGTAGTTCATTCCGGTGGAAAATGGCTGATAGATTCATTTTGATGAGGGCTTGACAGCATTCAGTACCAATCCTGGTTTTATAGAACTCCCGTAAAATATGTAACAATAAAAGCATCTCGCATAACGCAAGTAAGCGGAAAAGTTCTGAGGTTATTACCTCAATGAGAACCTGCGAGCATATTGCTATGGTTACGAAAAATTTAAAGGAGAAAGTATGAAACAAACATTGGGTGGCATATTAAGTGTAGCCGGACTTATTGGAGTCATATATTTCGGAATTCAATACATGAATGATTCTGAATCTTTTTCAGTATTGGGAGCAGATGTCGCTGTTAGTTCCGGTGACTGGGTTCCTATCCTGATATCGCTGATTGTTCTTATAGTTGGAGTTTTGATTTATCGGGCAAAATGATAAATCAGAGTTTTGTCGCGGTTATATAAGGATTGAATCATTTGCGATTGTTTGTCGATATTTGTGGAGAGGTGTTAGAGAGCCGGACCAGTAGAAAGTATAGGCGATTTTTTCTAATAAAAGTATGAAGCAATTATATAACATTAATCGGATTCATTGTAACATTTGATATAGATTATAACCTTAGATTATTTAATCGTTAATTAGTTAAACAAATGGAGAAATCATGGATAAACACAACAGAGATCATAAGAAAAATAAGAAGGATGAGAAAAAAGCCGTAAATAAAAACCCGCAATTTAAACCGGAAAAAACTTCGAAAGCGAAAAGTAAAGAAGAATAATCAGTCAGCGTAAGCAGCAAATCCGATCTATCCTGGCGGGCTTCTGATTTTTCAGGAGCCCGTTTTTTATTAATTCGCAAAAAATATATCTGACTCACCGTTGGCGAATTGATCATCATACCTGTCCGCGCTCAAATTGATATCGAAGCCAAAGTAGTGTGCAAATAGATTATGAAAGTCATTAAGAGTGAAATTTGGCAGAATACACCTGAATGAGGTCTGAAATATCTGATTTCGGGTGATTACAGATCTTCCAGGTTTTTGTCACGCTTTTCTTTTAACTCTTTAAAATAGGTGGGGGTAAGTCCGGTCACTTTTTTGAACTGGTTCGACAGGTGGGCTACACTGCTGTAATGTAATTTATAAGAAATTTCAGTGAGTGTGAGTTCGTCGTAAATCAGCAGTTCTTTTACTTTTTCAATTTTATGCTGAATGATGTATTGCTGTATCGTAATACCTTTCACTTCAGAAAAGGTATTCGAGAGGTAGGTGTAGTCGTAGTTCAGTTTCTGACTGATATAATCTGAGTCGTTCACTTCAGGCACTTCATCGGAGTAGTGAATCATCTCAACAATCACGCTTTTTATATTTTCAACCAGGATGTTCTTTTTATCATCCAGTAATTCCAAACCCGCTTTTTTCAGGTTTTTGTCGAACGTTTCCAGCTGTTCTTTGGTCATCTCTTCCTTGATCTCAACCATTCCAAGGTCGACGGAGACGCAATTCAGCCCAAGTTTTTCGAGCTCGCTCTTCACCAGCATTTTGCACCGTAAACTAACCATATATTTAATATATAGTTTCATGGTGTGCTTATTGCCTGAATAATGCTATCCTGCAAATATGAGGTCAATCGGTAGTAAATGAAGGGGTTCTGATTGACTAATTATTATTATATATTTTTTTTAACCGATAAAAAAATTTAATCAATTTTAATTCTGTCTTGACACAAAAATATAGTCAATATAAATCCACTGCACTTACTGTTTTTCTATTTATCGGTTACATATATCACAGTTTTTTACGTTTGTTCCATTGGTGACTGAATTGCGGAGATATCTGAGCAGAAGAGAGAGTTTAAAAATTGAAAAGAGCAATGAGTGTAATGATATGATTTACGCACGAATTTGGAAGCAAGATTCTTAACACAGGTTCTATGTTGATTAGTGTGGGTGGAATTAAATGCCCCTTCTTTATTGGAATAAAGATGATCAAGCTACATTCTCGTCTCTAAGTAAGACCCTGAAAGGGTCTGGTCACTGGTTCAAAAGCTACTATCCAGACTATCCATCTTATTTAAAATCTTGAGAAATTATTGTCAATAAAATGCCCTGTAAAGGGCATCATGTCCATAGCCCCGCATAAGCGCCGTGGTGTTGACGGCGCGCAGTGCGGGGTTGAAAAGCGCAGATAAACCAAGAGCCCCGAGGCGTGTGATTACGCAGAAACGATGGATTTAGTCGACGGGGCATTTGAGCAACATAAACTGTGAATCCATCGGGATCTGAATCCTGGCTTTTCGATAGGGAGATTCTATCTTGTCACTTCATAAATAGTGTTGCCCCGCTTTTGGGGAAAGATTAGCGGCTACAGATGAAAGACTGGAAAATGTGTAATATTTCTTGATTTGGTGATTTCTCTCCGTCTACTATTCTGTAAATATTCAGGATATACACCCTAAGACTACCTGCGGTGAATTCTGCGCTGGAAAAAATTAATCAGCGGCTTCACATAGCTTTTATTCGTTTCGAGAGTAACTGAATCCATTTTGTTTTTGCGGAAATACTCTTTCAATGAATGACTGCGCTGCAGCCTTCGTTTTTTATAGTTGAGCCGGACGGTCCGGCTGGATGTGTCCACCAATTTTTGTTTGCCGGTTTCAGCATCTTGCAGCATCACTACACCGGCATCGGGCAGTTCATCTTCAAATTGATCGTGCACAACCAGGTTCACAAGATCATGTTTCCGGTTGGTGATTTTATGCTGTTTTTGGAATCCTTCATCCTGGAAATCGGACGCGAGAACAACAATTGCCCGGCGATTCAGCAGACGGTTTACGTAGGAGAGAGCTTCTGCAATATTGGTTTGATGGCCTTCGGGACGGGTCACATAGAGCTCACGAATCAGCCGCAGAACGTGTGTGCGTCCTTTTTTGGGGGGGATCACCTTTTCGATCTTGTCACTAAAGAGCACCATCCCCACCTTGTCACCATTTTTTATCGCGCTAAAAGCTATCACGGCACAAACTTCAATAGAGAGCTCCATTTTTGTTTGGCTGTGGCTGCCAAAAAACCCGCTGGGTGAAATATCCACGCAGAGCATCATGGTTTGTTCGCGCTCCTCCTCAAAGATCTTGATATACGGCTCATCATTTCTGGCCGTCACGTTCCAGTCTATTAACCGAACGTCATCTCCCACGGTATAGGCTCTCACTTCAGAAAATTCCATTCCGCGGCCTTTAAAGGCCGACTGATACTCGCCACCAAACAGGTTGTTTACCAGCCCTTTGGTTTGAATTTCGAGCTTTTTGATTTTCGAGAGAATTTCTTTTGAAATCATGCAGCGGTGTAAATAAATAGCATTTACGATTCAATCATTGGGCCCACTCTGAAAAGTCAAATAAAGAACTGATGTCTGTTACAAACTTAAATAATTTCGAACATATGCCCCGCTCATCCTTTAGAGAGGGGAAGGGGTGAGTTCGGAACAAATAAAACTAAATTATTTAAGTTTGAGCTACTAATTTTCAGAACGTATGACTTTTCGGAGTGGACTCATCATTTTTTATGAGTTAAAAGTACCTCACTGAAGCTCATTTTCCAACCCTGTTTTAGTTTTCGGGAGAAAAAACAGGCATCTGTTAACAGTTCCTTAATACAGGGGTAACAGCCGGGTAAGATAAATTATGAATGTTAATGCAACTTAAAATTGTGTGCCATGCTGATTGGATCCGACTTCAACAGACGATGTGAAACCATACTGCTTGCAGCAGGAGATGAGTGCGGACTAAAGTCCGGCGAAAAAATTTCCGTGGTTGATCTTGCCGATAAGCTTGGGCTGGACCGGGTTGAACTGCGCCACTTGTTTCAATATATGGTGGATCTGAAGCTGATTCGGGTTGAATCGATTGGCGGGCCGGCACTCTACGGGCATATCTCATTAACTAAAAGAGGCGTGTTGAAGATCAAGAGCATCAAGAAGTAGTTTTGACTAACCTACCGTTTGCCTTGAACCCATCGATAACCAACCTCCGGTTGTACTCAAAGCTTTTATAACGATTGATGCGGAGGTTTACTGTTTGCGTGCGACTCTTTTCCCCGGGTTAAGTCGATCCGCGGTCGGATCTCCTGACCCGGGGCTATTTACATTTAACACCTCCGGTGTCTGGCTGTGTATGCCCGTTGGGAGTAAGGGAAACGAAAACAGACTGACATTAATTTTTCACATTACGGGTGAAAAGTTTTGATCCCATGTTACACCTGAAAATGAACCTAAATAAATAAGATTAGCGCTTTTATACCGGGGTTATTGTTTAGAATCGAACAAATATTCTCAGCCGGCGATCTGTTATAATGCATGAAATTGCCTAACTTCTGCCCACAAAAACAACCGGAATATTTTATTTAGAAATTCATATGATTATAGGAGTACCCAAAGAGATTAAGACGCACGAAAACAGAGTTTCATTGCTTCCGGGCGGAGCACTGCAATTTAAACGCAACGGCCATAAAGTACTTGTGGAGAAAGGGGCCGGAGAAGGCAGCGGATTTTCTGACCAGTCATATGTAGATGCAGGTGCTGAGATAGCAGAAGATGTTGATAAACTCTGGGAGCGCTCAGAAATGATCATGAAGGTGAAGGAACCCATCAAACCGGAATACTCCCGGATGCGTGAGGGGCAGATTTTGTTTACATACCTGCATTTTGCCGCCAGCCGGGAACTTACGGAAGCGGTGGCTGATTCGGGGTGTATTGCAATTGCGTACGAAACAGTGGAAAAGTCGGACCGTTCACTACCGCTATTGATCCCCATGAGCGAAGTTGCGGGGCGAATGTCGGCCCAGGAAGGAGCTAAATTTCTTGAAAAACCAATGGGCGGTCGCGGCATTTTGATGGGGGGAGTTCCCGGTGTACCCCCGGCAAATGTTATGGTGCTGGGCGGCGGAGTGGTTGGGGTTAATGCGGCTAAAATTGCGGCTGGCATGGGTGCAAAAACAACTATTCTGGATATCAATATCCCGCGCTTACGCTATCTTGATGATGTGATGCCCAAAAATGTTTCGACACTCTTTTCGAACGAAGCAAATATCCGTGAACTCCTGCCCGAAACCGATCTTGTAATTGGAGGCGTGTTGAAACCGGGTGCCAAAGCTCCCCATCTTGTTACAAAAAATATGCTCTCGCTGATGAAGCCGGGCAGTGTTGTTGTGGATGTTGCCATTGATCAGGGAGGATGTTTTGAAACATCGAAGCCCACCACGCACGACAAACCTACATATGTAGTTGATGATGTGGTTCATTACTGTGTGGCTAACATGCCGGGAGCGGTGCCCTACACATCTACGCTTGGCCTCACAAACGTAACCCTTCCATACGCGGTTCAGTTGGCGAATCACGGCTGGGAAAAAGCGCTGAAAGGAGATTCGGAACTGCTAAAGGGGCTCAATATTGCAAATGGTAAGGTTGTTTATAAAGATGTCGCGAATGCATTTGATATGGAATACACTCCGGTTGAAGAAGTTTTTTCAGGCAGCTAAACCTTTGCTCAGGTTGAGTAGATAAATCTGACCTGAGCCAGGTAAACTTGTGATGTAGTGATCTGAAGTTCGTAAGTAAACAAGCTACTCTAATTCAGATCCATTACATTCCGGATTATTCAATCTTATTCACCCAGCATTCAATTGCCATGCAATGGATCGTTATTTTTTTATTCGTTCTGCCCGGTGTTTTCCAGTTCCCAGCAAACTTCGAGAGGGCAGATGCTGACCCCGAAAAGGAGGTTGAAAATGTAATTATGGGTTTTTTTGACTCAATGCGTGAGTCTGATCGTGCCGGTATGCGGTCATTTCTTGCTGAAGATGCAACTCTGAAAACGGTAACAATGGATGAGCAGGACAGTACAATTCTTCGTCAAACAGATATCGTTTCCTTTCTTGATGGTATCGGGCAGTCTGATGCGGGATCGCTTGATGAACAACTGACATCATTTGTAGCTCATGTTGATGGCGGCCTTGCAACGGCATGGGTGGAGTACCGGTTCTACAACGCAGGAGAGTTTAGCCATTGCGGGGTCAACAGTATGAATTTAATCCGGAAGGATAGTGGGTGGAAGATCTTTTCGATCGTGGATACGAGGCGAAAAGAGGGTTGCTAATGCATTAACCGCAAAGTTCGATAAGAACGCAAAGTGTTTGTAATCAGTAATTTAACCCTTGTAAAGGCTATACTAATAAAGTGGTAGCAAAACTAAAACTATTCGCCCCAAGCGTTAACCGGTAAGTGAAGTTATTTTATCAGGGTGAATTTTCGGGTAAATACTTCATTTTGTACACCTTCAGCACCCAGAACTTCCATCCGGTACATATACACCCCGCTGTTGAGATGGGATGCATCATACTGAAAAGCATGCAGACCTGCCGGTTGCGTATTATTTAAAATCCTGTCAACTCTGCGCCCAAGCTGATCATAAATATCAAGTCGTACCTCCCGGGGGCGGTCCAGTTGAAAACTGATAGTAGTTACCGGGTTAAACGGATTAGGGTAGTTTTGATGAAGCCGGGCGCGCAGCGGGCGTTCAATATCACTTGTAAAGTCAGCCGATTTTAATAAAGTTTGATGAGAAAGAGTATCGGACGTTACAAGTGAAAAATCAGGGGATTCACTATCTGAACTTATTTTTACAGTTAATTCTTTATCTGCTAAGGCAAAAACAGAAGATACTGTTAAAAACAGGATAACAATTGTCGTTGTAAGTTTTTGAATCATATTTAAAAATCTCTTCATTTATTAAATAATACTCACATCTATTACGCTTGTTTTTACATTTTGTTCTGCAACAAATTGTAAATAAACAATTGAAGCAGAGGTATCGGTACACAGATTATGAAATTCACTGTAATGCCGATAATAGCACTTCGTAGTACGGTTTATCGACACATTTTATGTTCATACTAAATAATTTCTGGCCAGAGTTCGCAAGATATCAACTAAGAACCTACAACTTTTGGGTCAATACAAAGCTGATTTTGGAGTTCTGAGGCTGTCCAAAAAGGTAAAATTTATCGAACACCGCTTAAATAATTTAGGCTTTTCCTCCGTACTCACCCTATATCCCTCTCTAACTAATAGAGAGGGATTAAATGTCTAAATTATTTAAGCTGGTTTGTTTGTTGATTTACTTTTTAGACAGCCTCGGAATTAAACCACTTATGATTAAATAACAAGTACAGTTTGTAGCTGTCAGACTTCAGGAACGAACATGACCGAACGATTTAGAAATTTTTTGCCCGCTATTATCACCTACACTGCTATGATGTTGGTGCTGCGGGTTATGGAGATTATATCCACAGTTTACTTACACATTTTACCTGTGGATAGTGCAAACCTGTTTTTATATGGGTTCAGCGTGGATCTGTTTTTTTTAGCTGCAAACGGCGCTTTATTTGCTGTACTTTATGTAATTATTGCTGCCTGGGATTCAGGCTATGCAGCAGCAATTGTTTACACTGTGATGATATGCAGCCTTATACTGCACGCAACTCTTGTGGCCTATTTTGGGTATGGATTATTACCGCTTGGTGCTGATTTGTATGGCTACAGCTTATCAGAAATTCAGGAAACCTTACTTACAAGTATAGGCAGCGGGTTTGTAACCGGGTTGATCGGCCTCACACTGTTATTGTTTTCAGGGGTGGGTATTTTTATCGTTTTGAGGCGTAAACAGTACAGTAACCGTGTAATGTATGGTGTTGCAGGGTGGATGCTGGCTGGAACGATCGGCGGTTTCATCTTCAGGCCTGTTGCAGCAGATTACGACGTGGAAAGCAGTTACTACCTGGTAGTGAATAAACAACAACACTTTATTCGCGAAACAATTGAATATGCTCAGAAAAAAAGTACAGATTCAGAAGTACGTAGCTTTCGTTCTGAAAATGAATTCGAATACCCGTTTTGGCGGGATGCCAGCCGTGATAACGGACTGGATGATTACTTAAAAACAGGCAACCGTCCACCCAATATTGTATTTGTGATTGTGGAAGGACTTGGCGCTTCATTTTCGGGTCCAAACAGCCCATACCCGGGATTTACTCCCCACCTGGATGAGCTCGCAGAAAAAAGCCTTTACTGGACACATTTTCTTTCAACAAGCGGACGTTCATTTGCCGTTCAATCCTCTCTATTAGGTTCCTTACCGTATGGTGATCATGGATTTATGGATCTTGGATTTCAGGCTCCGGACCATCAGTCATTAATCTCGCTGCTTAATCAAAATGGATATCATACCGGGTACTACGCAGGATACGATGTTTCTTTTGACAAACTGGATGTGTTTCTTGAACGCCAGCAAATCGACCTGATCATGGACCAGGCCTTTTTTGATGAATCGTACAGCAGGATTGAGGGAAATAAAGATGGATTTAGCTGGGGATACAGCGACAAATCACTTTTCAGGAAAGCATTTGATTTTATTGATGAAGTCCCTGCCAATACTCCCAGGCTGGATATTTTTTTTACGGTAAACCTGCACGAGCCTTTTATTGTGGAAGATCGTGAACGCTACCTTCAAGAGGTAAGAGATATTGCCGGTTCGGAGGCCATGAGTAAAAAGGCTCACCAGACAATAGAAACGTACCCGGATATTTTTGCGGCGCTGCTATATACGGATGACGCAATACGCGATTTGATGAAACGCTACAGGGAGAGACCCGGATATGAAAACACGATTTTTATCATTTCCGGAGACCACAGAATTATACCTGTGAGTCATAGAAACCGGATTGACCGTTACTGGGTGCCGTTTATGATATATTCTCCGCTGATTGAGAATCCGGAAGTATTTCACTCGGTGTCATCTCACCTGAATGTAACGCCAACTTTGCTGGGGCACCTGTCTGAGAGTTATGGGTTAGATTTTCCATCTAAAGTGCACTGGCTTGGCGAATCGATTGACATGGAAACGAAATTCAGGTCTGTTCACGACATACCGTTTATCAGAAATAAAAATCAGATGTCGGATTATTTGTCCGGAACTCAATACCTGTCAGACGACAGACTGTATGAACTTAGCGAGGGCATGAAACTGGTTCGATCGGATAACCGCGAAGCTCTTGATGTAACAAGGCAAACATTTAACCAATTTAAGCGAATGAATTCCTATGTTACACAAAACAACAAGCTGATGCCCGCTGAGGAGGGGAAGTCTGTTGCGGATGAACAAAAGCTGGTTGAGGAAGAAGATGTGTATTTTAATAAAAATAACCTGTCGGATGAAGAGAGTTCAGAACTTTTTGAGTTAGGCAGAGAATTGATATTTGATGACCGCTATGATGAGGGTAGGTTGGTTTTACGGAGACTTTTGAGAAATAAACCGTCTCATGTGGATGCAAGACTATTATACGGACGATCATTTGCATGGGATGGTGAATATGAAAAAGCATTGGAACAGTACCTGCTGGCGAAAAAGAGAAATCCGGATTACTATGATATTTACAGTGCTTTAGCAGATTTATTCTATTGGCAGGGTAAAGCAGAACAAACAATCAGATACGTTAGCGAAGGGCTTGAGCACAACTCCGGCCACCCGGAACTGATGTTTAAACTGGCCAGGGCACATTACCAGCAGGGTGATAATTCAAGAGCGAAAGAAATTGCAGATGAAGCTCTGGCTTCAGGTGGGGAGAACCCGGAGCTGAATACACTTATACAGCGAATCAACTCGCAGTGAAGAACCAGGTTTTATAATTCTAAACTGAGTAAGAATCTTAATTCATGTGTAAGCTCAACTTCCGCAAAAGTTTTAAAAATCTACCTCAAACCTCTTACAGCAGCGCACTTTAGTGCTACATTCATTAATTTAGTTAGCTGTAACTCTTCTTGTTCTGCCTTCTCTTCCAACCCGCCTGCGAATGGACTTTCCAGGTAAGCTATTTTTTTGCGACTTGCACATTCAGGTTTCGATAAGAAATGGTTTAAGGTGACTGAGTGTGGTTTCTGGAATGAAAAATACCATGTCTAACTTGCTACGATAACTAAAGCACCAGAGTTAGCGCCATATCCGTAGCCCTGGTCACTGCGCAGCAATGGCCAGGGGTTTAAGAGTGAGCAAAAAATGGGAGCGCTGTTTTAAACGAAACGTATTTTGTAGCCAAACCATATCCATTTTGCGGAAGTTGAGTTAAGAAGACTCATTTTTCAGGGAAGGCTTCATTCAGAACAAATGAAAGAGCTTTGGAATGAAACTATGGTTAAAACGGAACAAGAAAGTGGATCACAATACAGACAGGTTGATGTACAAATATTCGGTCTGCGTTCCTGCGATGTCTGCTACAGCGTTTCTCTTTTAAAACCTCAGGATCAAACCGGTATTGAGCGTAATTCGAAAAAAGAATTCCCCGGGATCAAACCAGATTTCCTGGCGGGTACCGTCAACAGATGCAAACAGTAACACGTTACTCCATACTTCTTTGTACCCGTCGATACCAATGTAGCTGGATTGAAGCAGAAAGATCTCTTCGTTGACATTAAGCTGAAATGTCCGCTCTTCAGGAGAGAATCCAAAACCTCCACGCATTGTAATATAATTGTCGGCTGTACTGAAATATTTACGTGCTATAAGGGTAAGAGAGCTGGAGACACCTAAGTCATTTGGGGTTACATAGGGCCTGGCTGTAAACAGATAGTTGCCAATGTATTTGGTAAGTGAACCGGTTAAAATTGTTACGTTTGATTCGGAAAAGCGGAGGTGCCGAAAACCTGCTGACACTTCAAAAGCCCGTGGCAGCGATTTAAAAAGCTCAGCGCCAAACCGGTATTGGGGAAAAATAGAGCTGTTTGAATAGCCAGCGTTCAGATAGCCATACATTCCATCCACCAGGGATGGGTAAAAATCAATCTGGGGTTGATAACCGGTTGTTTCAAACCTGCTGCCCATGTTTACACGGGCCAGAGCGGACCCGTAAGGTGTTTGCCGGGAAAGCTGAACGTAGCCGGTATTCCATGGATCAAAAATCTGATCGAACCGGTCGTGTGTATATGAAAGCGTGATAGAGTTCGGTTCGGAACGCTGCGTGGCGGATACTTCCCCAGATGATTGCGCCATCACACCAGCAGAACCCCACGAGGCAAACAGGAATACAAATGCTGCAATCAGCATGGTTTTTGTTAAATAAGTGTGACGTAAGATCAAACCAGACGACTATGGATTTATGTTTTTACGCTGCAGAACTACTGACCGTATCAGGGAGGTCGGGTATTACAGACTTTATCGACTAAAATGTTGAATAACATTAGAACTGAACCCGGCCGGGCATAAAAAAACCCCGCACTAATTAAATGCAGGGTTTGTAAACATTGATTATAGGAGCAGATCTGTATGTATCAGCGATCTTCGACGGGAGTCCAGTCAAGATTCTTTTCACCTATATAGAGTGCACGCGGACGAACCAGACGGTTGTTTTCATCCTGCTCGATGTAGTGAGCTGTCCAGCCAGATACACGGCTCATAGCAAAAATACAGGTGTAAAGATCAGGTTTAATCCCGATAGAGTAGTAGACGGTTGCAGAGAAGAAATCGACATTGGGATCTATATTTTTCTCATCCTTCATTGTTTTCAAAATAGCTTCCGACCATTCATAAAGCGTAGTATGTCCGGTTTCTTCAGACAGGCTCTTGCTCATGCCCCGAAGCAGGCGTGCCCGGGGATCAAATGTTTTGTAAACACGGTGACCAAAGCCCATGATTTTCTCCTTATTGGTCAGTTTTTTCTTGGTGAATTCTACTGGATCGGCTGTGTCAGGATCTTTCTCAAGTTCAAGTAGCATGTTCATCACTGCGGTATTCGCACCTCCGTGAAGTGGCCCCTTCAGCGCGCCAATAGCACCGGTAACAGCCGAAAACATATCAGACTGGGTTGAACAAATGGCGCGTCCTGTAAAGGTAGATGCGTTCATACCGTGCTCGGCATGAAGAATCAGGCACAGATCCATTGTTTTTTCAGCCTGTTCACCCGGTTTTTCACCATTTAGCATGTATAGGAAATTGAAAGCTGTGCTGCCTTCATTGAGTGGTTCGACAATGTCATTTCCTTCCCTGGAACGGGCAAAAGCGGCTATAATAGTAGGCATTTGGGCGGCCATGGCTATGGCTGAGTCAGTATTACTTTCGCCATTCTGGAAGTCGGCGAGCATAGATACGGCTGTTCTTAAAACAGCCATAGGCTCGGCATCCTTGTTTGTATTTTTAATGTATTCAATGACCGGGCGGGGTAGTTTCCGTTCGGCTACCATTTTTTTATTCAGGGTGTCCAGCTCATTCTTCTTTGGAAGCCGGTCGTTCCAAAGCAGGAAACAAACCTCTTCAAAGGTTGCATGCTCTGCAAGCGTGTCGATATTATAGCCCGCATAAATGAGCTCTCCTTTTTGGCCATCAATAAAACTTTTTGTAGTTGAAAATGCTACGATTCCCTCAAGCCCTTTATTAATAAATGGGTATTCATTGGCATCCAGATGTTCAAGATTGTGTTTGGCCATAATGCTGTCCGTAAATTTATTTTTTAAGTTACTGCCTCTGCAAGAAGATTCGTTTGCGAACCGTTCCAACGTTTGAACGATTTTCAGCTTTCAGATGGGATACTCCCAGGAACAGAGGCGTTCTTTTATATACTTCTTAAAATACAAAAACGGAGACTATTTTAGAAGCGCTATTCCCCCGGAAGAGGGCGTTATGTAAAGCGGAAAAATCAGCATTAACTACTTAAATTATTTAGGGTTCAGGGAACATCGGTATGAGAATGTGTTGTAACCCAAATTTCATTGGAATTGCAAATAATTTGCTGTAGCTGAAGGACTGGCAGTTTCCCTGTCAGAAATACCATGAATTGGTAGACAGCACAGGGTGAGGTGCCTGACCTTAATTTATTAAGAGAATACGAATTCTTCACCCCGGCTTCATAAATCAGCACGCCGGGCAGGGGAGCAAGCGGTTTATTCCTTAATTATTTTTTACAAACTGCCGCTGAGTTTTGCCTCATTCCAATAGCGGTCCATTTCATCAAGGTCAGCCTGGTCAAGAGTGCGGTTTTGTTCATCAAGTTTCTTTTCGATAAATCGAAAACGACCGTCAAATTTTTTATTCGCCATTCGAAGGGAGTCCTCTGCATTCAGATTAAGCAGGCGCCCCACGTTAACAAGGCTGAATAATAGGTCTCCGAATTCTTCAGCCTGTTCTTCATGGTTTTGGTTATCAACGGCCTGTCGCCATTCATCAATCTCTTCATTCAATTTCTCCCACGCCAGGGTCCATTCTTCCCAATCGAATCCCACATTTGCTGCTTTTTCCTGCATGCGGTGCGCTTTAATGAGACCGGGCAGGTTTGCGGGTATTCCATCAAGTATGGATTCCCGGCCTTCCTGGAGTTTGATGGATTCCCAGTTCTCGGCAACCTCTTTGTCGTCTTTTACTTTTGTATCCGTAAAAATATGGGGATGGCGACGAATAAGTTTTTCAGAGATCCGGTAGATTACATCCCCCATATCAAACCGGCTTTCCTCTTCACCCATTTTGCTGTGAAACACAACATGCAGTAGCAAATCACCCAACTCGCGCGACAGCTCGTCGTAATTCTCCTCCTCAATAGCTTCTACTGCTTCATAAGCCTCTTCGATAAGGTTTTCTTTGATGGAGTGATGCGTCTGTTTGCGATCCCACGGGCACTCTTCCCGAAGGATTGATACAAGTTGCAAAAAGTCAGAAAAATCACGGCTTGGTTTGATGTGTGAATAGTCCATTTGCAGTATTCAGTTTGTTATTGTGCCGGATAATAAATTTAGAGGCAGCTGTTAAGCGAATGTATGATTGTAAATGTAAATCTCGTAGTAAAAAGAGGAGGGTTTCGTATTTACATAAATACGCTTTATTCCTGGGTTTCTCTCACTGAGCCATTAAGTTTTTCGTTTCTTTTTCTCTGCAGCGGGAAATAAAATGTTGTTGAGGATCAGCCTGTATCCGGGGCTATTCGTATGCAGGCTCAGGTCGGTTGGCGGATCACCCACCCGGTGCTGATAATCCTCAGGGTCGTGCCCCGCATAAAACGTGAATGTTCCCTGGCCGTAGTTGCCGTGAATGTATTTCACCTGGTCGCGCCCGGAATTCTCTGCAAGGCGGACAACGTTATTTTTCACTTTCTCAGATCGGAATGCTGTGGTTTGGCCGTAAAATCCCGGTATGCTGTTTACGTGATTTTGCGTAAGCATAGCCGGCACCGGGTCCCACTTTGCGGAAAAATCAAAGAGAGTAAAATAGTCAAGGCTTTCGCTGATACGGTTCGGATCGATCTCCACATCAATATCACCATGCATATACACATACGGATCGGTAACAACGCTGAAATTTTCGAAGGCGAGAGTGTTAGAATAATCCAGGAGATCGTTCGCATTGGGATCTACAGGGTCACCGTCGAGCTCAGATGCTATAATATCATGCTGATGGGCTGCCAGGGCGATGTCGAAGGTGTTTGTTCCCGAGCACATAGCAAACAGGAAACCTCCATTACCGATGTACTCTTTGATTTCCTGAACAACATCCAGCTTCAAATCACTTACTTTATTGTAACCATGTTCTGAGGCAAGCTCTTGAAGTTGATTTACCTGGTCGATGTACCAGGGTACATCTCGGTAGGTGCCATAAAATTTCCCGAATTGCCCCGTAAAATCTTCGTGGTGCAGGTGAAGCCAGTCATATTCGTCGAGATCACCGCGCAGCACTTCTGCATCGTAGATTTTTTCGTAAGGCACTTCAGCGTAATCCAGGGCAAGGGTTACGGCATCATCCCAGGGCATGGCATCCGAGGGGGTGTAGACAGCGATTGAGGGGACGGTTTCAAGATTTACTACCGCCATGTTTACGTTGGGCTGCTCCACTTCCCGGATAATTTGTTCGGCCTCGGCATTGGAAACGACCTCCACCGTTACACCTCGCACCCTGCTTTTGCGGATAATATCAGCCTCTGCGGTAGCAAGAAAACTTCCGCCCCTGTAGTTCAGCAGCCACTGGCCTGATCCGTTTTCTGTTAAATGGTTAAAAATAATACCATAAGCCTTTAAGTGGTCTTTCTGGGAACCGTCCATCGGAATGAGCACGCGCTCCTGAGCCTGCAAAGTGAGTGAGAAACAAAACAGCAGTGATAAAACGAGGGGAACAAATTTATTCATGAACTCAAAGTGTTTGATCGGGTAGTTGTTGTAGTTTTTCCCGTGAAAAATTGGCGTAAAATCCATCGGGGAATTCCATCAGTATCTTTTCATACATCTGCTCAATATCTGTCCTGGAATACTCTTCAACCGGCTGGTTCCGGAAGAAGAGATCTTCGTTCGAGAGTGAAGAATCACCTCCGTCATTTTGCAGCGTAAGCTGTTCGGCAAATACTGCACGCTCCCACAGCAGGCGTTCCCTGATGGGCGACATTTGATTTTCCTCCACTTGCTTTGTGAGTTGATTTACCATAAACGGAGCAAAGGTAAACGGCAACGATTTAGCAAGCTCAACGGTAAGGTCGTCCGCAAAAGGGTGAGCAGGCGATTCTAAGATGGGTTCCACCGCTTCAATGGCTTTTTCATACCGCCCGGTGTGAACCAGCTCCAGGCTATTGCTAAACTCATTTAATGTGGCTTCGGTACTATCAGCCCGCAGGCCATTTTTGATCCACATTCTGAGCTGGATAGCATTGTTAGCAAAATAAGACGTACTTCTGCGTTCGAGCGACTTGAGCTGTATCTCAGCAAATTCGAAATCTCCGGAGAAAAAATCAGACAGGCTGAGATAATAGCGGGCTTTTTCTGAGAGGTTTGAATCATCCGTGGCACGATCGGCACGTGTGAGTGCCTGTCGCGCTGTGGTGTAATCTGATTGAAAAAGCGCAATTCGTCCTTCACTGTACAGACTGTAGGCATCGTCTGAGTCGCTGTTGTTTTGAGAGTTTAGTTTATTGTACCAGCGTTCAGCTTTATCGTCATCTTTGTAGTGATCCAGTGATAAATCTATCAGATTTGTGAGCACACGCTCGATGCGATCGTATCCGGGCATATCCTCTACAATAGTTTCATTTAGCCTGTAGGCCTCATCAAAAAGATTAGATTGCTCCTGAAGAGTCCCAAGGCTGTTACGGTCGAAATATCGAGCCCATTCAAGATATGTTATGGCTTTCTCTTCAATTGCACGTGTTTTCAGATTGGGAATATTTTCGATATAGTAGTCGTACGCGTCTGCCGCAAGTTCATACTGTCGGGCAGATCTGAGACGGTTGCCGAGAGAAAAAAGTGAGTAATTGGGCTGATCGGTGCGTGATTCGTACTGTCTTGCAGATACCAGGGCCCGCCGGTACTCTTCCGTTTCAAGAAACAGCCAGCTAAGCAGTTGATAAAGCTGGGAGTAAGCGGCGTGGTCCGGTTCCATTTCAAGCAGGTAATCCTCGAGTTCAAGGGAAGCAATGGAGTAAAGCCGGTCGTCCCGCATGCGAAGAAACCGCTGCTGTACAAAACTCATCTGCTGCGGAGACTCTTCGATTACGCTGTAGTACTCCAGTACTGCTTTTTCAAAATCGCCTGACTGCATATAGGCATTGGCAATTTCGTTCGCAAACAGCGTTTCGTTGCTAAACACATCTCGAGAATGCTCATACACGTCTATTGCCAGATCATATTCCCGGCGATCCATCATGGAAGAGGCTACATTATGGAATATCTGCATATTTTGGTCATTTTCATCCAGCACCTCTGCCCATTCTCTTTCGGCGCGTTCCTGCTCATCATTAATATGAAAAAGTTCAGCAAGTTTAATACGTGAACGGTTTATGTTCTCCCCATTCTGAACCGAATTTTCAGCTATTTCTATAGCCTCATCGTACCTCTTCAGGTTTATCAAAACATCGATAAGCCGTTCGAAATAAGTATAGGTGCCGGGACTGTTTTCATGCAGTTCTTGCAGGATAGGCAGGGCTTCATCATATTTTTGCTGCTGCATATACTGGTTTGCCATCCTGAACTCCCCAGACTGACCGAATGAGGTTGTGGTGACGAAGAAAAAAAGAATAAAACCGCCAATAGCAGCAGTTGCAATAGGTCGTATCATGCAGAGAATATCTTTTTAAACACGTTTGAATACTCGTTTTTCAACGTTTGATAAAACAAGTTTACCGGAAAACCAACCACAGTATAATAATCACCTTCAATCTTTTTTATAAATAAACTTCCGTAATCATCCTGTATTCCATAGGCGCCGGCTTTATCCATTGGGTTGCCGGTTGCTACATACTTTCGGATTTCTGTGTGTTGTAACGGGCTGAATGTTACTTTAGTTTGAGAAAAGAAGGTTACTTCATCTCTGATAGCACCAGCGGGTTCGAGGTTCAGAACGGATACGCCTGTAAGCACATCATGGGATGTATTGCTGAGAGCATCGAGCATTTCCTCAGCTTCCTGAGTGGATGCCGGCTTCCCCAGGATTGTGTTATTATGAACAACAATTGTGTCTGCAGCAACCAGCACTCTATCTTGATGACGCCCGGCAACATCGTGCGCCTTCTGACGGGCCAGTGAACAGACAACCTCACCCGGAGAAAGATCATTTTCTATGATTTCTTCAATATCTGAGGGATCAACATCAGCGGAGATTCCCATCATTTGAAATAGTTGCTTACGGCGTGGGCTGGCAGAGGCAAGAATGACCGGGTTCATGTGTAAAATCTATTTATAGTCTGTTTTTTTACTTCACTAAACTTTTAAATAACTTCATTCACAGAAAGAAGCATTCGGATTAGCAGGATTTTCGGCAAGCAGTATACCGGTTCAACCTGGTGTATTTGTGTATGATTGTACTTAATTTAAAAGACACCAAATTAAAGGTTTATGGCGGCAAAACGTAGAAAGAAAACCAAAAAGCCGATGGCGTTTACGGCACTTAACTACAAGATACTGGGTGTAGGTGTGCTGTTAATTGTTCTTGGTTTCACAGTTATGCGTCTTGAAAACGAAGTATATGGATTTATCTCTCTCTACATCGCACCTGTGGTTATCCTTGCCGGGTACGTGGTTGTTGCCGTTTCAATCCTGAAACGTAATACCGAAGTCTTAGATAACGATACCAACCGCTCTACCCGAAAAAGTTGAACAGGCTCACCTCCTACGGTTTTACCTTTGCATTGATCTACCTGGCAATACTGGAGGGGAACGCCGGAGATCACGTGATGCTAATGTATGGGTTTGTTCTCTCCGTAATTTTGGCGTATAGCGCATTTTTTCTCACCTGGCTCACCCTTGATGCAACTCTTCCTGCAATCATTATTGGTACGGCAGTACTGGGGTTTGGGGGCTGGATTCTGGCAGTGGCACTCATTGTTTTCTTTATTACAGGAAGTCTTTTTAGCCGACTCAATCATTACCATTCATCGATTAAAAGCACTGAATTAAAACCGGAAACCCGCAGAGACGGACTCCAGGTTTGGGCCAATGGGTTTTGGGGCGTCATATTTGTGATCGCATTTTATCTTTTTCCCGGAGAGTATTTCCTGGGGGCAGCATTTGGTGTAATCGCAACGGCCACTGCTGATACCTGGGCTACGGAAACCGGTGTGCGTAGTCGTGGTAAAACAATTAACCTAAAAACCCGGGAAGCAGTAAAACCCGGCACCGATGGCGGTGTTAGCTTGAGGGGCACTCTGTTTTCACTAATTGGCGCACTTTTAATTGGTTTTTTTGCCTCACAAGGCCTTAGAAGTGAACCAATCCTGGTTTTTAGTTCAATTGCCGCAGCCGGCTTTTTGGGTTGCCTGATTGATTCCTATATTGGGGCGGTTTTGCAGCAAAAAAGGGAACCTGATCAAACCGATGGTTTCTGGAATTCCACAGACCATGCTAAACAGAACAGCATGGTGAACTGGATATCCACCGGAAGCGGCGGATTTATTGCACTCATACTTTTGCTAATCTTTTAAACTGGATAGATATGAAGTGGTACCAAAAACTTCACTGGAAAATTATTATCGGGCTGATTCTTGGCCTTCTGTGGGGACTTTTATCAAGTACCGTCGGCTGGAATCAATTTACCGAAGATTTTATCAGTCCGTTTGGTACAATCTTCGTTAATCTTTTAAAACTTATTGCTGTGCCCCTGGTTCTGGCATCGCTTGTCGTAGGAGTGTCGAGCCTGAACGACATGACCAAATTATCACGAATGGGCGGCAAAACCATTGCCATATATCTGGTAACGACTGTTTTTGCAATTACAATTGGTCTTACCGTGGTAAATGTGATGCAGCCGGGGAAAACACTTCCGGAAGATACCCGTACTTCACTGATGGAAGGATACAGTGAAAATCTTGAAGGCCGTGATGAAGCAGCACAGGAGCTTGTGGATCAAAGCCCGCTCCAGTTTTTTGTGGATATTGTACCTGTAAATGTTGTTGATGCCGCCTCCGACAACTCCAACATGCTGCAAGTTGTATTCATTGCCATTATCCTGGGAATAGGGATCATTAACATACCACTTCAGAAGGGAGAGGTGCTCATTAACTTTTTTGATTCCTTAAATGATGTCATTATAAAAATCGTGGATCTTATCATGAAAACAGCTCCCTATGGTGTGTTCGCTTTAATGGCGGCTGTTATTGTGGATCTGGCAGGGGATGGTATGGGGCAGGCACTCGTTCTTTTGCAGGCCCTGGGGTGGTATTGTTTGGCTGTTTTGATTGGACTTTTCCTTCACGTTACGATTGTTTACTTCAGTTTATTCAAAATTTTCAGCCAAATGAAACTCCGCGATTTTTTAAAGGCGATACAGCCTGCTATCCTGCTGGGCTTCAGTACAAGTTCAAGTGCGGCAACTCTGCCTGTAACAATGGAACGAGTTGAACGGAACCTCGGCGTGGACGAAGAGGTTTCAAGTTTTGTGCTACCTGTGGGAGCTACAATAAATATGGATGGCACCAGTTTATACCAGTCAGTTGCAGCTGTTTTTATAGCCCAGGCACTTGGCATGGATTTGACAATTTTGCAACAGCTGACGATCGTTTTGACCGCAACACTCGCATCAATTGGTGCAGCCGGAGTGCCAGGGGCGGGAATTATTATGCTTGTAATTGTTCTGCAGGCTATACAAGTTCCTGTTGAAGGCATTGCCTTAATTCTTGGTGTTGATCGTATTTTGGATATGGTTCGCACCGCAGTAAACATAACGGGTGATGCAGCTGTGTCCGTGGCGGTGGCAAGTACTGAAAATATGCTTGGAGATCTTCATTTTGATAATGAATAACAAATGAACAGAATCTGCAGACTGCAGCATTACATGAATGCATCAAGCTGATCGCTATTCGTATGAAATTCACTCTTATTACGCTCATATTTGTGATTCAACTGGCCTGCTCCGGAACAGTTACAGGGGAATCAATGCAATCCGAACCGGATCAACCCAAAACGGACCCCTCCTTTAACGACCGTCTTGAAGAAGCGGTTGAAGAGTTCTATCAAACCCGGTGGGGTAATGCTCAGTCTATGTTTGATAAGTTGAAGGAGGACTATCCGGATGACCCGCGCCCCTATTTTTTTGAATCGATGATGCCTTTCTGGGAGTACTTTTTTGTGCATCAAAAGAAGCAGCTGGCTGACGATTTTCTGGATCGTTCTGAAAAGGCTGTGGAATTGAGCGAGCAGCGACTGGATGAAAATCCGGGGGATACAACAACGGTTTTTTTACTGAGCGGTCTGTATGGGTATCGCAGCCTGGTTGCAGCAAGTGAAAAAAATTACAGGGTAGCGATGCAAAGTGGGGTTACAGGGTTTGGGTATACCCGAAAACTTCTGTCGATAGATTCGGATCGCCCTGATGCCCGTATTGGCCGTGGCATGTTCTACTACATGGTGGGAAGTGTACCGAAAGAAGTGCGCTGGGTTACAAACGTTTTAGGTGTGCGTGGTGATGTTGAACAAGGATTCCGGGAACTGGAAAAAGCCGCTGAAAGTGAAAGCACTGTTCGCTATGATGCGATGATGATGCTTATGTATCTGCACGAAAAAGAGGAAAACATAGCGGAGGCATTGAAATACGCCAGTCAACTGACGGACCGTTTTAATGAAAACGTAATCTTTTTATATAAAGAGGCTGAATTAAACGATAAGCTGGGGAATAAAGATAAAGCAGCACGTGCATATAAAAAAGTGATTGACAAGAACAATAAGCATCTAAAAGATATTACTGAAATTAGTAAAAAGCGTGTTGATGAACTTTATGCACTGGGTTTGATTGAGGAATAAATTTTATAAATTAAGTGAGAAATTGTCGATGGAATTTACGTATTTAGAAGTCATGCCGTTTGCTCCAAATTAATTCATGCCTATGGGCAAAGCGATACGAACTCTGTTGTTTAAAATAATCGTTCTCTGCCTGGTCTTTGGTTTTTCCTCATCCAATGGATTTAGCCAGGTATCCGTCACCGATGTGCAAGCGTTTGGCATTTCATTTGATATGGATGAAACCCGAACTGAGCGCAATGCTATTCGCTTGTCTGTCAATGATTTGAGTAATGAAAGTGCAAGCGTCCTTCCGGGCGTTGATATACAGCGGTTTCCTTCCGGAAGGAACAGTAGCGAGGGATACTATTTTGTTCAAACCCAGGGACAGACAGCTGTAGGATCCTACTACAATAATTCAACAACTGGAGAGCTCTTTCATCTTCCGCTTAAGAACGCTACTTCCGATTATATTGAGTCTGTATCGGTAGCGTTTGATTTTGTATTTAAACCCATTCAGCGCCCTTCTGATATCGTATTTCAACTTTCATACCGTGTAAATAACGAGGAATGGAAAGAGCCCGGTGGAGGAAGGTTTACCTCTGAGTATTTGCAGGCCGAATCGGACGACTGGAGCACGTTCACGATGCAAATAATGCTGAATGATCTTTTTCTGCTGCCTGATGACAAATTTGAGCTGAGGTGGACTGCACTGGCTGCCGGTGAAAATCAGGATTTTATACCGGTTGCTTTGCAAAACGTGGAACTCTTCCCCGAACAAGCACGAGACAAAAAGCTGCGGCCGGGTGAATTGATTATTTCAGAACTACTGCCTGTATCCGGTCACGAAAATGGCAGCGCAGAATATATTGAGTTGTATAACAGTACCGAACATAAAATAAATCTCAAAGGCCTATATCTTTTTGCAGGGTACGACCAAATCGTTGTACAGCGTGATCTATGGGCTGCTCCCTACAGTGCAGTCGTACTGGCAAACTCCGGTGGAAACCGGACACTGGATGAAGCGGCGGATTATACCTATCGCGGAAGGTTGTTAGGTGAATCATCGGGAGAGGTTAAACTAAATTTGTACGGATATGAGGTTGCCCGCGGGCTGTACGATGCTGCAGAACAGGGAAGAGCACTTCGAATGGATCATCTCGAAAATGCCTTTGATGGTTATTCGGGACTTAGTCATTTTATTCAGGAATCTTCTGAGTTTAGTAACGGCCTGTACGGCTCACCGGGTGAGATTGAGACAGAAAGCCGTATTTTCAGTAAAACATTTGATCAGCCGGGCTGGCACTTATTTCAACCACCGGGTCACCTGTCATCGAGCCTGAATCACGACCTTCGGAATGAATTGTTGCCATTTAATAAAAACAACGAATCTGAAACCACGGAAGATGGTGGTAATACAGAACTCTACCTGCTTAGAGTAACCGACGAAAGTGCCGGAGAACGTGTTTTTGCAAGCGGTTCAGCCAGTTATGAAGATGAGAAAAAATTAAAAATCCCGGGTCTGGATCTATTCACACCTCTTCCTCTGTCACTTACTCACACGGTTGCACTTGAGGACGTACAGGATCAAAACGACCGGCAGGCATTCCCTGCCATACTTACCTGGAATGCTGAAAAACAAAATTTTGATCTTGTTTGGAAAGAGGGAGATCGTCTTGAACCCTGGGATGCGTACATAGTGCCGGAACATTCAAACCCGGATATTCAGCTCAATTCTGCGGAAAATGATCGTCAGGAGGGAGCCTGGACCGGATTAAACCGGTGGGTAGAGCTGACCCTCACAGATGGCGAACAAACCGAAGAAAACATACGGCACGATCGGGCGGTAATCGGTTTTTGGGACGGTTTGGAAGGAAACGATGACCCCTATAGTTTACCTAAGATATGGAGTCCGCTTGAAGAAAACAGCCGTGAATCCCGTTCTCCATTCATTTATCTGAAATCAGGTGACGAGAAACACGGAGCCAGGAGCTATATCAACGCTCCATACACTCCGGATCAACTGCTTGAGTTTCCGCTTGAGGTGAAGATGCCGGAAGGCTCAGGCAGAATGAGAATTTTATGGGGAGACCTTGAAGCACTGCCCGACCGATGGGAGCTTGAGTTTGTAGATACGGAACTGGATGAACGGATAAATATGCGGTTAGAATCAGGGTACTCCTTTACAGATCGTTCTGAGAAAGAAGATGGTCAAATGACTGATCCGGACCTTTCCTTTACTCCTGTTGAAACGACTGAAAGCACCCGGTTTTATTTGAGAATTTCATCAGACGGTGATTTGGGCGCATTTGATGAAGAAACTGAAACTGCAGATTCGGTGAAATTAAAGCAAAACTATCCGAATCCGTTTAATCCTACAACAACGATTGGGTTTTATTTACCGAAATCAACGGAAGTGCGCATTGGCGTATACAACGTTGTGGGCCAGCAGGTGGGGCAGCTTATTGATGAAAGATTGAGCGCAGGGGATCATACCGTAACCTGGAATGCTTCTGATTTACCAAGTGGAGTCTACATTGTGCAGATGGAGGCGTCCGGCTCTGTAAATACCCGCAAAATTACTCTGATTAAATAAGGCCAATGGATCTAAAATTTTAGCGACAGTTGGATCATTCATATCCTGAAAATCGTTATTATACGTTGGTCAGATGTAAATTTTTTATTTTTGAAACAGAAAGAATCTTTCACATCTGCATAATTACCAATATAATGTTCTATTCATATTGGGGTGCAAGAGGATATTTTAGTTCATATGTTCGAAGCATACCGGCTTTACAGATATGCTAATTAAACATAACACAATCAAACCAATACGTACATAAATTCATGCAGTATAAGACAATTGAAGGCATCGATGTACCCGAAATAGGGCTTGGAACCTATAAATTATATGGCAAGGAGTGCAAAAAAGCCGTAATGAAAGCTCTGGATATTGGGTATCGGTTGGTGGATACTGCCCAAATGTATAAAAATGAGGCAGAAATAGGAGACGCAATTAAAACATCTCATGTTGACAGGGATGATATTTTCGTGACAACCAAAGTGTGGCACACAAACCTGGAGCATGATGATGTTCTCCAAACGGTGGAAGACAGTCTTCAGCAGCTTAACACACCTTATGTTGATTTGCTGCTGATTCATTGGCCAAATAAACAGTATTCGCTTGAAAAAACAATGGAAGCCATGCTGGTACTTCGTGACCAGGGAAAAGCCATGAATATTGGAGTTAGCAATTTCCCCCTGGGAATGGTGAAGCAGGTAACCGAAGATTTGCGAATCCCAATTTTTTGCAACCAGGTAGAATTCCATCCATTTTTAGAGCAGTTTGACCTTCTGGAGTATTCTTATGATCAGGAATTTTTAATCACCGCATACAGTCCTTTGGCACAAGGTAGAGTATACGATAATAAACTATTGGCAGATATTGGCGAAAACCATGGAAAGAGTGCAGGGCAAGTTGCACTGCGATGGTTAATTGAACAGGAGAACGTGGTGGCTATTCCCAAGGCATCAAGTGAAGCCCACCTGCAGGAAAATATCGATATATTTGACTTTGAGCTTACCGATGAAGAGTTCAATCAAATTGATGATCTGCAGAAAGATATGCGCCTGGTGAATCCTTCATTTGCCCCCGACTGGAATAGGTGAACGATCTGATTTCTATATGTATTGATTAGGTAGATGTGCGATCAGATAATCTATATGTTTGATTGTATGCGATAACTATCATTCCGTAAAACTGTAACCGGTTGTTTGCAATCGTTGATGCTCTCCTGAATTTAAATGAGATATGATCGATTTATTAACAACCAGGGACTTGAAACTATATTAATCAACACATGTTAAAAAAATCAGATTATTTTATTCTCTTTGCTGCCCTTATATCAATGATACTTTCTATTTTTCTTTGGTTTAGCGGATCTAAGGATGCAGGTCTATTTGTAGGAATATGGGTGCCTTCTATACTTGGGTTCGGTGCATACTTTAAAATTATTAAATACAGGAGTATGCCATGAGCCTTCAGTTTATCTTTACCTCCGGAATCATTGTCGTAATTCTCTTTCTGATTGGCTTGATTTATACTTTTAAAGAATTCAAAGAGATGGAAAATCATCCGGAGCGTTACCGCCGACGGAATGATTCGGCCGAAGTTGAAAAAAAAATAAAACCTCCTGATTAATTCATTGTGAATGGTTTTTATATAGAATGGATATAGCTCTCAAGCAAGACAGAATATCACCGAAGTTCGGGAGGTAATGAAAGAAGATTCTTCAAGTGATTATGTGGGGCAAATATCCGGATGTCTTGCAGGGCCAAATTGCAGTTTTGATCGGGGAACAAGAGTCATCACACAGTAGCAGTGCTGCAGGCAGACAAAAAATGTAAAGTCATTCCCATATCGACACTCCGTGCGCAAGAAGTTCACTACTATCTGAATCAGTGATGGCGTGAATAAACGTGCCATCCTCAGTTTTACCAGACTTTATAGTGATTTCGCGACCCAAGCCGGTTTCGCGATGGTATTGCAATTCTATTCCAGAGCATCGCATATCTTTGGTGATCTCTTCAGGCAGGTATCCCGTCATCCATTCAATATACGTCACATTATTTACATGCCGGTTCATATCAAGATCCTGAGATCCTACACGTAATGTTGTTGTATGATCGGCCAGTGCCAGTTCAGGTAATGGGTTTGTATTGATTGGCAGTACATGTTCATCGACGGATAGGCCCATTTTCAAAATTTCATCAGGAATACGCATGGGGCGCCGTTTGCTAACATTGAGTACCATCCACTGGCTAACGCCAACTCCAAGTCGTTCATTATTTTTATCAAGAAGTTCGTAATCACGAAAAGCCCGAACTCCGTCACCGGAAGAGGGCCAGGTCTGCACGGATACCTGCTGCCAGCGAACGGGAAACTTGTCCATCTGAATTCTCATTCGGTATAGCACCCACGTAGCCCCTGATTTATTCAGATCTTCTATGTCGAAGCTTAGGTTGCTTGCGTGTATACCTGCTGTCTCCTGCAGGTAGTTAGCCACGGAGGGCAGTGTTGCGCGCCCCGTGTAGTCAACTTCATAGGAGCGAACGGTAAAAGTTTCCTTGTGTTTTAGGGTAGGCATGTACGGATAGCAATAATTTGAGGGTATTAAAGTTTCTACACAAATGAACCGGTTTCCGGGGCGTTAATCAAGCCAAAATATTTTTGTAGAGATTAACAATCCGGAAAATATGCAAAAATCACTGTTAAAAGAGGGCTGCAGGGTATAAACGGGAATACGAATTGGTTAATAAATTCGTTATATTTATGAGTGTGCTGAAAAGTATTTGTCAGCACTCTGTACTTTGATGTTTTGGGGGTGTAACGGATTCGACGGGCTGCGTACAATTGCAGGCTGCATGCCGAGAGTGACCGATGGTTCTCGTAAATCAACCATCATGGATAAAAAGTAGTTGACAACAATTACTCATACCGACTGGCTGCGTAAAGCAAGCCGTCCGTTCTCACAGGTGTTCGTCTATTGACCCTGTCGTGAGCGCCGACTTAGATAGACTTTTCCCAAGCTCATGTCTGCTGGGTGGAAGGAGAACTTAAAGCAGAATAGGATGTAGTTGCTTTGCTATTGAGCATTGCTTCATCCGAAACTTTAATCAATAGCTAAGCATGTAGATGCTTGACGATTTGCCTTCCCGGACCCGGGTTCGACTCCCGGCACCTCCACATAAATTTAAGCCCCGCAAGTATTGATTTCTTGTCGGGGTTTTTTTTGTAAGTATGATTTCTAATGTGGCATTACGGATAGATTGATAAAGGTCACAGATCCGAGCGCTGATGTTGCGGAGGCATGCTCCGCGGTTCGACTCCCGGCATATCTTATGACTCAAACTGGCGCGAGCGTCCAGCTCGTGCCCCTTCATCTGACTTTATGCCCCGCAAGGAATAGATCCCTTGACGGCTGACATTACCCATATAATCTTAAAATCATTAAAAGTGTTATGGTGAAGATCCACGTATTACTTTTGGGCCGCCACCCCGCTAAAGCAGGACTAAAAGAAGAAAGTAATCAAAAGCTCCCGGCTATGATTGCTTCCGGGCATGGTTTGCCCGCGCGGTTACACAATATCAATGGCTCCCAAGGGAGCCGATATTGCGATTTCTCCCGCGCTTTGATGCAAACCATGCAACCCCTCCACCAATCAAGGCCGGAGGGTTCTTTTCTCTTGTTAAGAGTATGAGTTAGCATTGTATTCCGGTTTTAACCCCTCACAAACCTTAACGACTTAATTTACTGTCTTGTAACTGTTTACATCATAAAATTACCATTACATGGGTAATGTCAGTCCTTCACGGGGCTTTTTTATGGGTTTGATAGATTCAGTTAGCTTATCAAAAATCTGTATAAATTATCGAACGGAGCGTTGCGGAGTAATGCTTGTCGGTCAGGGTCAGGTTTGATGCTTAAAAGGATTGAAAATATGTGGAGGGCATCTTTAACGTACAGATATATAAAACAAAAAAACCTACCCTGAGTAAACTCAAGACAGGTTTTTTAAATATTGTATGAATTGACAGGTTAATTCCCTATCTCAACCACAGAATCTTCCGTACCAAAGTCATTTGGAACGTATGTGTCTGCGGAGTCGTCATTTTCCCAAACTTCACCGTCAATCAAATACTTAAATCGATATTCGTTTTCCGGTTTCAGACGTTTTGTGATTTCCCATTTTCCCTTCTTTTTTTCAAGCTTATCTGCGGCAGTATCCCAATCGTTGAAATCTCCGACAAGTTTAACCTCTGACGAGGCCCACTCTTCAGGAAGTGAAAACGTTACTTTGCAGATCGTTCTCTTTGGTGTGAATGTTTTGTTTAACATAGTGCGTACAGTTGGTTTTTGTGTATCAAGTGATATATAATGTACCTAATTATATTAGATTAAAAAATTGTTTATATGTTTTTAGTTTAACAAAATGAACATTTAAACATAAAATATTTAGTACATTATGCTTTATAGCTTTATTTAATTTCTCATGGAAACGATTCCCGGTTTTAGAGAAGAAGGGGAATACTACATTTGGTTTATTTTTAATGGAATTTTATCGAAATCAGTGAAATAATCCGCGGTAGTTGGCAGTGAAACGTATTTTCAGGCCTCTTCTTTTAATACTTCATTCTTGCCGGTGCTGTAACCATAAATTATGGCCGATAGAGCCGTTACCAGTGTGTAAACAAGGTAGGTGGTCTTTGATATTTGGAACTGGAGAATTTCATATGTGTCATCCGAACCGTCTGTAAAGGCGTCAAAGAAATGATATAAAAATATTCCCCCAATAATTAGAAAAAAGATCTCTTTTACTCGTTGCATGAATATTCTCCGCTTTTTTGTTGGAAAATATTCGTTATAAAAGCAATAAAAAGCAAAGTAAACCGGTCATACTTAATGATTCTGGTATGATCACCGATAAAAAACTAAATAACCAAAACTCTTGAATATATGATCTGATTTATATAGCGTTAATAAGCTAATACCACATGATCATCACAGGAGGCTTACATGAAGAACGAACCACGCTTACATCTCAATCTCTTCACAAAAGTCCGGGACGATCTGGAAAAACGCCAGTATATCATCCTTGGGGAACTCCAAAAGTTTTCAACTGAGTTTCAGTACTACAAAATCTATCCGCATTTGAGTTACCTTGTTGATTTACACCGGACTCTGAAAGAGGTAATTCATCATATCACAGATCTTCGAAACCGGTTTCCAAAACGAATCAGCAAGATTGACTGGGTCAATAAAACTATTGAACATGATGTGGTATTCGTTGATGGAACGGATCTTAAAAGCGTTGAAGACCTGATTCGCTGGGCGCTTCCTCTCATCGAAAAGACAATACATGAGGGTGCTACGATACATGAATATGTGTCGGATGAGTTAACGGTAGAGCACGTGGGAATTGTGCCAAACTATATGGATGAGGGATATTTCTTTTTGCCGGATAATCGGAAAAAGCAGCTGAACCTGTTCCGTTTTGAGGTTTCAATCTTTAAAAGCTCGGAAGATCAGTATCGATCGCTGAAAACACGACTGCTGAAATCACTGAAACGTGAATCCGTGGAAATTTCACCAAATACTGTAAAACTGGATTTAATCAGGGAAGAGAAGGAGCTGCCCAACCCGGCAACATTTTCTTTTGAAACCAAGCTCGATTTCCCATTTCGAAATACAATCCTGCCTGTTGCGAAGCGTAAGTTAATGCAGAAACTCTATTCGTAAGTTCTGGAAAATGATGACGGATCAGTCGGGCATGATAAGCGCCAGAATGAAGTAAAAGAGAACCATTGTGCCAAATGAAGAGAATATAAGAACAAGGAAAATAATTCGCACAATCGTCGGGTCCCATCCAACATATTCCCCAATGCCACCGCAAACCCCTGCGAGCATTTTATTTGTACGTGACTTTCTGAGCTTAGCTGCCATAGATGGTCCTTCTTTTTTTGGATAACGAGTTATTCAGCCAATACGGGATGAGCTACCCTTTGTTACAAAATGATCAAAATTTTTTTACCGGCTGATAATACTAAATCAAATCAACATTTCATTTGATATTGAAACAATTTAAGAGTGGAATTGTTCCATATCAATCCAAGAAAACAGGGGCGACAAGAAATAAACCAGCATAAAAAAAGCGGGCTGTTCTATAGCCCGCTTTAGTAGTATTGAATAAAAATACAGATTATCAGGTTTCTTCAGTAGTTCCACTGTTTTCTGCCGGTTCAGGTTGCTGTAACCGGAACACAATCGGTAGGGAATACTGTACCCGAACAGGTTTGCCACGCTGCATTCCGGGCCTGAATTTTGCTTTTCGTACCACTCGTAAAGCTTCTTCATCTGCACCGCCGCCAATGCCCCGTATCACCCGGGGATTTTCAACGTCTCCTTCTTCATTTACAATAAACTGAATGTATACCCTACCTTCAATTTCAGCACGTCTTGCCTCTTCGGGGTACTCAATTCCATTGGCAATTGAGGCAAGTCCACCGATCAGTTCAGGCATCTCATCAACAACAACAAAAAAGTCATCCTGATTTTCACCCGCAGAATTGAGCTGCTCTGTTACAGTCGGGTCCGATTCCATTCCTAATGCACCGAGTGCAGTATTATAGCTTGCTGCATCGGGTTTCGTTCGGATTTCAATCACGCCTATCCTGCCTCTTTCCCCATATTTTTCAGCGGCAGATTCTCCTTTCAGGATGTTAATTTCGCGAATATATTCCGGACGCAGCTGATCCAGCTTTGAGATCGCTTGTTCATGCCGTTCGGTTTGGCCTTCCTCGCCCAGGAAAATCAGGATTTGCTGGTAATCGCGTTCCCCGGTTTGGTCGACATCGGTCATGAGGTCAAGTTCTTCATCATCAAAAGCAGCCTGGGTCTGCATATCGGTGCATGCCATGGCAAAAATGAGAGTAACAAGAAGCGTTCCAAGCAAGGTCAGGCTTGAACGGCCCGGTACGGTTGTATTGACCTTTTGGTGTATAATTCTGTCAATTCGTTCTTTCAGGTTTGATGATTTTTGGGCCATATTTATGGTGATTGAATGGTTAATGGTTGGCACGGGAAGGAGTTCGAAGAGCAGGGAAGCATACTCTTTCCTGGATACATTATTGTCTGACAGTACAATAGAGTCGCACCTCATTTCACGATAGTCTTCCAGTTCCGCTGAGGTGAGATGTACCAGTGGGTGGAACCAAAACACTGATTGTATGGTGTGAACAATTAAATTTGTCCCAAAATCGTGTTGCTGAATATGCGTGAGTTCATGTCGTACGGCCAGGTTCATTTTCTTTTTATTCTCATATACCGTTTCAGGCAGCAAAATGACCGGGCGAAATAGGCCAAACGTGACGGGAATGATGGTTTTCTTTGTTGTTGCAAACCACACTCGTTTTTTAACGGTGCTCAGCAGGTCAAGGTTATCATCCGAAAGATCGGAACAGGTTAACAGGGGGGTGAGTGTGAGGCTACGGCGCAGGATCAGAAGTTTTACCCATTGAGCAAAACGCAGGGCTGCACAGAGGATGAACCCTGTTACGGTTACAATGATCGATACAGCAAAGATCAAATCCGTTTGTGATACGGACTCAGCAGTGTTGCCGGATAAGCTTATTTCCAGCGGTGATATGACCGAAAATAATACAAGGTTTGATTCTGCACCAAGGGACTGAAAAAACGTCGAAACTGCATCTGCAAATATTGTTGAAAGAATGCCAAGGGGCAGGGCAGCAAGTAGTGCCAGCCTTGCGTGATAGTGATATTGCGGGTGTAATTTCTCAAACCTGCGCAGGAGTAAAAGTAATAAACCGGCTATTACTGTCCAGATCACGATTGGCAAACCCGCTGTTTGAAAAATTATTTTGCCGGTATCTGCGAGTTGTAGCAGAAAGCTTTCCATGATTTATTCCTCCATTGAGTCGATCATTTTTTTTATCTCCCGTCGGTCTTTTTCGGAAAGCTGCTCATTTTTTACGAGCGTTTGCACAAGGTCTGCTGTAGACCCTTTAAATACTTTGTCAACAAGTCGCCCAACCAGGTTGTATTGCACACTTTCCGGCTCAATTGCTGCACTGTAGATATAGCTGTTGCCCTGTTTTGTGTATTTCAGGTAGCCTTTATTCGCCAGGTTCTTCATGACGGTCATTATGGTTGTATAGGCTACATCCCGTTCTTCAAGAACACGCTCGCGTACATCCGCTACAGATGCCTTACCAAGACTCCAAACGTGATGCAGGACTTCCATTTCTGTTTCTCCAAGAGAGGTGAGTGATTTTCGCATGGTATTAAGTTATGTTTTGTGTTGTGGTTCTTTATTCTTTTTCCATAACGTCAGAGTATACAACCGGGCTGCATTGTGCAAATGGTTCAGTTCCCCCGATGCTTAGTGATTTGTCAGATATATAATTATCCACAATCGTATTAAATCTTTGTTGCTCACTTTCGCTTAACCCGGCATGTTCATTGTTATAGAAGAAGTGGTCT